>VXRC01000015.1 GCA_009838645.1 Gemmatimonadota bacterium
ATATCGATCCGTGCTCACCATCTGCGCCACTCCCATGTTCTCCTCCACCTTCGCCGCCTTCGCCACCACTCCCATGTTCTCCTCCACCTTCGCCGCCTTCGCCACCACTCCCATGCTCGCCTGATCCGACTTCGGCGTGAGGCGTCCATCCCGTGAACGGCTCTTCCGTTGCGGCCAGTGAGACCTCAGTGGTTTCGCCTGGTGCGAGATCGACCGGCGTTGTAGGACCGAGTTCGGTGCCGTTCGAGAGATGCACTTCGACCCTTACCCTGTTCAGTACACCTTCCGTGGTGTTCTGCACCGTTCCCATAAACGAATTGCTTGGGGCGTCGTAGCGCAGGATGAGCCGAGCGCCTTTCCGGATAACATCATAGGTCTCGTCCAGGGCCAGGGAAACACCCGACTCTTCCCCGTCGTCCGACTCGGACTCCGAGTTTTCGGTCTCGGTGTGTTCCATTCCGGATTCTCCAGTGACGCTCTGGTCTTCGCCTTCCCCCTGGTCGCTTGCGCATCCGCTCAGTGCACCCAGGCCTATCACCGCGGCGAACCCGGCCGCCGCGACCCAGACGATCAGCGTGACGGAGAAAGAACGAATTGTAAGAGCCAGACGCTCAAAGATTCCTGTTCGCTCCCGCCGCTCCGTGCGCGCCGTATTCTCCATGCTCTCCATGCTCTCCATGCTCTCCATGCTCACCTTGTTCGCCATACTCGACACGCAACATTTATTCCATGTCATTTTTTCTCTCCTCGATCACATGATCCCGCAGCATGGACATGGCGCCGTCCGGCCGGAACGTGCGGGGCTCCAGGTCGATCTCTTCTCCCGCGATCATCTTCCGGAGCAGTTCGGCCACGCCGTCCACCGCCACGGGCGCGAGGGCCTCGCCCTTCTCCTTTGTCCCGTATTTCGCGGAACTCTCCATTTCCATGTCGGCTTCATGCACCCGGTGGGGGAACAGGGCCATGGCCATAGAGGTCTCGTATTCGTCGGCATGGCCCGGCAGCCGATCCAGTTCCATGTACCGGTAGACGACGTCGGCCGGGTAGGTGTCCCAATATGAATTGAAACGCACGTTGACGCCGAGCCGTTCCCGGAACGCGTCGATCCGGTTCATCATGGGGACTACATTGCCGCCGTGTCCGTTCAGGATGAGGATATTGGTGACGCCGCCCCGCTTGAGGGCGTCGCACACGTCGTAGACGTACTCTGTGAAAATCTCCGCGCGCACAGTCAACGTGCCCTTGTGCGCCATCCAGTGCTCCGATACCCCGATGGCGATAGGCGACGCGACCACGACGCGGGGATAGAGCTTCAGCGCCGCGTTTTCCGCCATGTAGGCGACGCTGGCCGTGTCGTGGATCATCTCCAGGTGTTCCAGGTGTTGCTCCGTCGCGGCCGTGGGTACGATGGCGGCCTGGATGACGCCGCCTTCGATCCCTTCCCTGAACTCCTTGCGCGTCAGGTCTCCGATGAAAACACGCTTTCTCGACATGATGCGGCTCCTGTACTCTGTGTTGGATGCGGTGTGCGATTGACCGGGTATCGGGTTCTCATCACTCCAGTGCCTGCTCGAGGTCCCGGATGATGTCGTCGGTGTCTTCTAGCCCCACGGACATCCGGACGCGCTGGCCCTCCCGGTCTCCGGTGACGAGCGAACCCACGTCGCCCAGGCTCACCCACGGCCGGCACAGGCGTACGCGGTCGAGGAATCGATCGATGGTTCCCTTGGCAATCTCGAAACTCACCATGCCTCCGTAGCCTGTCCACTGCGACCGCGCGACCTCGTGCCCGGGCGTGGAAGGAAGTCCGGGATACCAGGTCCGTCGTATCCGAGGGTGGGATTCCAGGAAGGCCGCCACGGCCCCGGCGTTCTCGACGTGCCGGTCCATGCGGATGGACAGCGTCTTGATCCCCCTGAGCAGGAGGAAGGCGTTTAGCGGGCTGAGTATGCCTCCGTAGGTATTCCGCGTGCGCACGACCTCTTCGCCGAGTTCGGAGTCACGGGTCGTGATGATCCCGGCCAACGCGTCGCCGTGACCGCAAAGGTACTTGGTGGCGCTGTGTAGCACGACGTCGGCTCCGAGATCCATCGGCCGGAACAGATGGGGGGACAGGAACGTGTTGTCGATCACGACCTTCGCGCCGGCCGCGTGGGCCTTGCGGATGACCGTGGGCGTGTCGATGATGTCCAGCGTGGGATTGGCAAGCGGCTCGAAGTAGACGACGTCGGCGGGTTTCTCGAGGGCCGCATCGAGCTGATCCGGAACGCGCATGTCGATGATCTCGACATCGAAACCGAGGCGTGGCAGCTCTTCGGACATGAAGTGGCGGGTCCAGACATAGGTCGTCTGGTGGCTCACGATCCTGGAGCCCGCGCTGATGAGGGTCATCACGGCCTGGGTAACCGACGCCATGCCGCAGGCCGTGGCGATGCTGCGTCCCCCGCCTTCCAGGGCGCACATCTTCTCCTCGAAAGCCGTGAACGTGGGATTGCTTCCCCGGAGGTAGGCGCCGTCCACCGTGGTTGACTGGTAGATTGGCGTCGCCGACGTGTGCTCCGCCTCGCCCGCGTGGATGGACCGCGTGATGAATCCCTGCTCTTCGTTCATTGCTCTGTCCTCTCCCATCCGGACCGGTCCCCCGCCTACAGCCGTCGCTCGATGGCTCGGACCATCCGGTCGATTTCCTCCCGGCTGTTGTAGAAGTGGGTGGAAATCCGGAACACGGGCACGTCGTTGACGTGAAAGGCCGTGGTCTCGATCTGCTCGTCGTCCCACAGTTCCTGGCGGATCTTCTGGATGTCGGCGCCCTCGATGGTGAAGGTCGTGATGAACCCGGACATCTCGGGGTCCCGCGGGGTAAGGAAGCGCACGCCCCGGATGCGGCCGAGGCGTTCCCGCATGTAATCCACCAGGCCCCGGCAGTAGGTCCGGATGTGGTCCCAGCCGATCTCCTGCTGGAAGTCGAGGGCCGTGCCCAGCCCGATGAAGGGCGTCTGGTCCCGGGTGCCCATCATGTCGAACCGGCTGGCGTTGGGGTTTGGGTGGGCGCTGGAGCCCAGGATGAGCGGCTCTACCCGGTCGTGGGCGTCGTCCGATACGAAAAGCATGCCCGTGCCCTTGGGAGAAAGCGTCCACTTGTGGAGGCTGGACGCGTAGAAATGGGGATTCCATTCGTCCAGGTACAGGGGTACCATGCTCACGGCGTGGGCGCCGTCCACGACCACCCAGACGCCGCGGTCCCGACCGATTTCGGTCAGCTCCTTCACGGGGGTCACCATCCCCGTGGACCAGTACACGTGGCCGAAGACCATGGCCGCCGTTTTTTCGTTCAGTCCGCTCTCGAACACGTCGATGATCTGCTGCTTATCGGTGATCTCCATGGGGAGATGCACCCTGTGGACGGTCATGCCGTGCCGATCGGCCACGTAGTCGAAGCAGGCGTTCACCGCCCCATATTCCTGGTCGGTCATCAGAATCTCGCCGCCCACCTTCCAGGTCACGCCCTGGGCGAAGACGCTGAGCGCCATGGTGGTGTTCTGGACCAGCGCGATACGCTCCGACCGCGTGCCGACGAATTTCGCCAGTTTCTCTCTCGATTCCTCGACGATCGGCCAGTACTTTTGCTGGTGCTTCAACGGGTCGCTGTCGAAGGCCCGGATGGCCTCGGTCACGCGGTCCACCACAGGCTTGGGCGACGGACCGACCGAGCCGCCCTGCAGAAAGGCGATATCGGGTTCCAGGTAAAACTGGTCGCGGCGGATCCCTTTCCAAAATGCTTCGTCCGGAGGGGGCAGCGTGTCGGTCTGGACCGGGCCTTTCACATCGCTCATTCGGGTTCTCCCGTTTCTGTTACTGGTGCAACGGCAACCTACAGGAAGGTCTGTGCGACTTTGCGTAACGCCGGGATCAACTACAGAACCGCCCGCGCAACCTTGCGGAACGCCCGGATCACGTCGTCCACGTCTTCATCGGTCAACTGGGCGGGCAGCGGCAGGATGCGCGCCCGGTCCAGCAGATCGTCGCTGCGCGGCAGCATGCCGGCACGGTATTCCATCGGGCTTTCGGCGTTGAACGGGCACGTCCAGGGGCATCCCGCGGTCGTCACGGGCGCTTTGTTCAACAGGTTGGACATGTACCGGTACTGGTGAATGCCCCCGTGGGGCTCGCCGGCCGGAATGCCTTCCGCCCGTATCGCCGCGGTGAACCCGACCGCCGCTTCCGCCGAGTCGTGGAGCCAGGAGAAATAGGCGCCGCTGTCGCCCTCGGGATCCACGATGCGTCGAAGCCTGATGCCCGGCGTCTTGCCGAGGGTCTCCCGCAGCCTGATCTGGTGGCGTTGCATACCCTGCAGGATGGAAGGTAGTTTCTCCAGCTGCACGAGGCCCACCGCACCGCGGAGTTCGTCCATGCGGACGCCCATGCCGAAGGTCTCGAAGGCCGAGTCCTCCCCGGTCGACACCCCTTCCAGATCCCGCTCGAATCCCGTGTCGTGGAAGCAAACCGCGCGGCGGTAGACTTCGGCGTCGTCCGTCGTGATCATCCCGCCTTCTCCGGTGGTGAAGTTCTTGTTGTACTGAAGGCTGGTCGCGCCCGCCGTGCCCATGGATCCCACGGGGCGCCCTCCCACGCGTGCGCCCGCGGCCTGGGAGCAGTCCTCGAGTACCGGGATTCCATGCCGGTCCGCCACCTCCAGGATGGCGGGCATGTCGGCGGCCGTTCCGGCCATGTGTACGGCGATGATGACCCGCGTGCGGGGCGTGATGCGACGTTCGATGTCGCCGGGGTCCAGGTTCAACGTTTCGTCGATGTCGGCGAGGACCGGCACGGCACGCAGATGCACGACCGCGTTGACGTCGGCGATCCACATGAAGGCCGGCATGATGACTTCCGTGCCCGGACCCGCGTCGAGGGCGGCCAGGGCTACGGAAAGCGCCGTGCTCCCGCTGTGGGTGGCGAGGGCGAAACGCGTGCCGACGTACCGGGCATAGGCCGCTTCGAACCCGTCGACCCTGCCGAGGGGCTCGATGCCGTAGTAGCGGAAGGGCGAACGCGCTTCGATGACCTCGATGGCGGCCTGTTTTTCCTCTTCCCCGTATACCGCACCACCGGGTATCAGCGGAGGCCAGTTTTCCGTGCGGACTGGAGTTCCGCCGTCGATTGCCAGGGATTCCGCCATGGTCTGCCTGATTCAACGATCGAGCTTACATCGTAGTATGCGGAATGGTTGGAATGAGATGCAGGACTATAACACGGCATGCCGCCCGGTTCAAGTACAATTTACTGTCAATCGAGTTACCAATCGAGGCGGGTTACGAGGGCGGGTTGATGGTCAGATCGTGCGGCTCGTCAACCGGCCCCTGTTCGCCGGCCGGCTTTTCTGGTCAACCGGCCCCTGTTCGCCGGCCGGCTTTTCTGGTCAACCGGCCATTCTGGCCAGCCGTCCCGCCATGTCTGGCAGGCCCCGCTCGTCAACCGTCCCCGCTTGTCACCCAGCCCTGCTCGTCAACCGGTCCGCCACATCCATCAGCCGATCCTTCCAGGCGACCCGGCCGAGCCATTCGTCGGGGATGCCGCCAAGACCGTACAGCGCCCCGGCGAGCTGTCCCGTCACCGCGGCGACCGTGTCGGCGTCGTCGGCCAGGTTGGCTGCGAGCAGCACGGCGCCCCGGAAATCGGAGGTGCGCGCCACCGACCAGAGGGCGGCTTCCATCGTGCTGGCGACGTAACCGCTCGAGCTGATCTCTTCCCGGGCTTTTCCCCGCCAGCTTCCGGCCAGGATCCGGGAGATCTCCGTCGTCCCGTCGAACGATCTCGGCGCGAGAAGGTCGGCTTTCGCCTTTCCGGATATGGCATCCGCCAGTAGTGCCGCGAAGCCCCGGCAGGCATCCACCGCGGTTTCGGCCCCGTGCGTCGTCCGGGATTGTTCCGCCGCCGCGGCGTCGAGCAGTGCGCGGTCGTCCCAGTAGCGCAGCGCGACCGGGGAGAGCCGCATCAGCGAGCCGTTTCCCGCGGAGTGGGGGTCGGTGGAACCGGCGAGCGGATCGGCGGTTCGATCGTACCGGGCGAGCGCCGCACTCGTGGTGTTCCCTATGTCGAAGCAACTGCCGGTGCAGGAATACTCACCGTTTTTCCACCAGCGGACGAACCGGTCCATCAGGTCCCGGCAGTCGAGTGCCCCGCAATCGGCGAGGCTTTCGGCCAGGGCCAGCGCCATCGTGGTATCGTCGGTCCACTCGCCGGCGGCAAGACCGAAGGGACCGCCGCCCACCATGTCTTCCACACGCTGCGCGTCGCGGGGCCGGAACTCGAGCGTCGTGCCGACCGCGTCCCCCACTGCGAGACCCAGGAAAGCGCCAATGGCGCGGTCCCGGATGCTTTCCGCGGTCGTCGAGGGCAGCGCCGGGACCACCGCCTCGCACAGGTGCACGTGGCGCTCCTGTTCGCGCGTTTCCAGGGCGTTTTCGGAACGGGCCTCCCGAACGCGCCGTATCGCTGCGTCCGGTCGTTCGCCGAACTCCACGAGCAGCCGAGCGGCGACGGTCCCCGCGCGGCCCAGTCCGCCTTTGCAATGAACGAGTACGTCGAAACCGAGCCGCAGCCGGTCCCGGATGGCCGCTCCCGCATGTACCCAGGCCTTTTCGAATTCCGGACCGGGCGGCTGCCCGTCCGGAATGGGCAGGTGCCACCACTCCATGTGCCGGTCCGCGACCGCCCGGGAGAGGTCCTCAACCTGCAGGTCCCGGATTTCCGCCTCAGTGATCAGGCTGACGACCGCTGTCGCGCCCCACCTGCTGATCCGGTCGAGGTCCGGGTCAAGGTCGCGTTCCCAGTTCCCTGCGAGGCCCCAGGGGTATTTCTTGCCGGGGCACAGGGTGACGCCTATGCGGCCGTAGCCTTCCTTCGTACGTACCGGGTCGACGCGAATGGGGTGGGTCTCGCTTGTTTTTATTACATTGGACATGTATCGCTTTCCTTACGTTAATCATCTTGAAGGCGACTGTTTTTCGTCGCCCCGCCGCTTCGTCTTCCCGGCGCACCATCGTACCGTCGCCTGACGTCCCGATGTCCCGACGCCCAGACGCCCAGACGCCCAGACGCCCAGACGCCCAGACGCCCAGACGATAACCCGGCTTACCTTCGACCGCAAGAAATAACCGTGTGACCGATCTTGTTTGCAAACGTATTCACCCAAAGCGGTACCATACGCGCAACGTTTCCCTTGACAGCCGCATTCACCGTTCCTATTTTGTGCGGCGTCAGGGGCTGTAGCTCAGCTGGGAGAGCGCATGAATGGCATTCATGAGGTCAGCGGTTCGATCCCGCTCAGCTCCACTACCCGATGGTGGCGACCTCATCCCTAAGTGGCGGTCCCTGTTGATTGACCGAGGTCCCAGCCAGCTTGGCCCACATGGTCAGCGCATCGATTCGTAGTGATTCATCATACACAGTCGGTTACTCGTATACAGCGCGCACTATGCTCAGCACCATCTGCACAGTTAATCGCAGTATACCGACCAGCCGTTTTCGCACCCCGAGCCGGCTGACGATCTGCCTGTTTTTACTACTCGCGTCTCCCGCAATGCCCCATGCGGCCCCCATTGACGCCGAGGATACACCGACCGACGCTTCTTCCATTTCAGCGTCGGTTTTTCTTTATGCGCCGTTCCTGTTCCCGGATACGAGCGCGACCACTGCCACGGCGACTTCCCCGGC
>VXRC01000016.1 GCA_009838645.1 Gemmatimonadota bacterium
GCCTCCACCTTCAGCCTGGCGGTAGGTTGCATCGAATGGCTTGATCTCGATAAAGTAGATATCCGTCGCGGAGGTGCCGGCTTCGGTCCTGCGGTCGTCCGCCTCCGCGTAGTAGGCGACGAAATCGCCCGGCTGGACCCCGAGGTTCTCGAGGTAAACCACGTGTTCTCCCTCCCAGACCGTGCCGCTTGATTCGCGCTGCATTGCGCCCAGGTCCACGACGACTTCGTCACCGCCGTTCACCGCGTAGTTGAGCGAAAAGGACGCCAGGCCGAAATCATCCTCGGCCTCGGCGCGTATCATGACTTCATCGACCGGGGAAACCCGCGTGTCTCGCTCCGGTTCGAGGATGGTCACTCGGGGCGCGCGGTCCTGCAGCGCCCGGACGTAATACTCCACCGGATCGTCGTTCGCGATGCCGTCCGAATCCACCACGTGTATCGAATAGGAAAGGTCCTCGCGCACGACGAAGGCACCCTCGAGATCCTCCCCGGCCACTTCCAGTTCAAGGGACCGGCCGTCGCTGTAGCGCATCGCGCCGGATACCACCGGTTTGCTCGCGGTGATGCGCAGGGCGACCCGCGTGCCTACCGGCGCAGTGATGTCTCCGCGGTCTTCCTCGGTCTTCGAGACGAGATCCATGTAATCCGGGAAGTCGTACCTGGCGTCGATCCGTTCGACGTAGGGCGGATCGATGGCGGTAATCTGGAATTCACTCGACCGGGTTCCGGCCACGGCCACATAGTACCGAGCGTTCTCGCCGATCCCGTGGATGTCGCCGGCGAAGGTCCGCTCACTGTCTGTCGTATACAGGTCCAGCGTCGACCAGTCTTCGTCCTGTCCGAACCGGACGAACAGGCTAGGGTCCGGGGCAAGACCGCTGCCCAGGATGGCGGTGACGGTCAGACTGTGTCCACGACTTATCCTTACGTCGCCGGGTTCCACGCGTATGCCGCCGGGCAAGGCCGGTTCCAACTGGGTCCACGACACCAGCCGGAGGGCGGACCGGCCGAAATAACCGGGTTCCAGCAAGATCATGACGGCGAGGACCAGGACGGCGCCGGCCGCGGCAGCCTGGAGGCGGGCGTGGCGCCTGCGGTCCACGATCTTCTTGTATTCGATCTGCTCGGTGTAACCGGCGACGTACTCCAGCACCTGGTCCATCAGGTCCTTCTGCGGTCGCCGGAGGTGCGTGTCGCCGTATTCCACGGCGCTGACCAGGGCGTCGTTCAGCGCGGGATGACGTTCTTCAATATAACGGGCGACCTGCAGGTCCGTGGGTGATTGGCGGAGCGGCGCGAGCAGAAACCTGAAAGCAAGCCAGCCGAGGATCCCCGCGGCGGCGGACAGGTAGAGGATCCTGGCCAGTCCTGTGGGGTCGAGGAGATGAACGACCGTCACGCCGATGAGGAAGAGCATGACCCCGGCGATCGCGATGACCGAGACGCCGCGGATGACCAGCATGGCACGCCAGCGGCGGAGTACGCTACACAGGGCATCTTGAAGGATGGATCGTTCCGTCGACATGGATCACCTGTGCGTTCGATTCGCCAACAGGGTCTCTCCGAGAACCAGGGCGATGAGTGTGAATCCCAGGATCCACCAGATTCCCTGGCGGCGTTCAACCTCGGCGTCCCGGGCCAGCCGGTCCTGCGACTCGGTTTCCCGTACTTCCGGACTCACGGCCACGGGATTGATCAGCGCCGCGGCGAAGGCTTGAGGGTCCAACCTGGTGAAGTCGGATTCACGGGTGTCGAGGTTGACCGCGAAGGTCTGCCGCCCTCCCGCCGACTGCACCCGGTACAACCCCGGTTGCCGCGTCTGCGTGAACAGCTTCCTGCCCGACCGGGACGTTTCCACCGGGACCTGTTCGCCGGATGGAAGTTCCACGTGTTGCGCGCCGTCCGGCAGTCTGACGGCCTCCCCCGCCAGGCGGTACAACCCGGCACCGCGCTCGTGTAACGTTCCCCGGGAGGCCAGGTAGTCTATACTCTCGTACAGAAACGGAACGAATACCTCCCGTATGGGAAAATCGGTCCACGCAAGGTCGAAAGTGGAAAGGACCAGGAACGTGCGGCCGTTTCCCAGGGGCTTTTCTGCTACGGCGGCGGCGCCGTCATCGAATCGAGCCGGGACTGACGCCGAGGAGTCGGGGTCGAACCGTGCCGTGCGGAAGAACCGTACCGTACCGAAATCACCGTGACGGGGACCGGAAAAGGGCTGGAAGACAGGGTGCTGATAATTCACGTCCGTCAGCAACCGGTACCGGTCTCGGTCTCGCGGGCTGTCCGGCGACGAAAGCGATGCGATGCGTCCAGGCAGCAGTTCGCCGAAAGATGAATTGAATATACCCGAAGATACGGCGGGATTCAAGGCGATTATCAGACTGCCGCCCGATAGCACGTACCCGGTCAGCCTGTCCTTCGAGGCCCGCGGCAGGACGGACAGGTTGGCCGAGATGACCACGTCGTATTCCGATGTATCTATCGCGGTCAACGCGTCCGGGGACAGCACGTCCACGACGACCGGCGGGTCCCGGCGCAGCGACAGCGCCTGGGACAGGTAGTACGCGGCCTCCGACGGGCGGTCCGGCCGCGATCTTTCCTCCAGGCAGAGGACCCGCACGGGCGTAGGCGCATTCACGGTGAAGTAGAACCGGTTGTCCACCGGGAGCCCGTCTTCTCCCAGTATCACCTCACCCGTATTCGTGGCCGATCCGAAAGTCTGCCGGAAGATCTCCACCCGTCCGGAGTGCGGGGGAATGTCGATCCGCCGTTTGCCGGTCTCGATCCCGTTGACCCGGAGTGTCACCTCGTCCCGAAAGGGCGCCTGTCCGAAGTTCCGGATCCGGACGGCCACGTCCAGGGTACGGCCGTCCGCGGACAGCGCGCGACCCTCGCTGGCCGGCGAGCCCGAAGATTCCACGCTGGCGGCGGCCGAAGATTCCATGCCTGCAACGGTAGGGATCTCCACGCCGGTGACGGCGGAATTGTCGTCCTGCGCGTCCCCCACGTCGATCATCCGGAGCTGGACGCCCGGACCGAGCTTCCATCCGCCGGACCGTGGATTCCAGCCGGACTGCTGGAAATCGGAAACGAGGTAGACCGTCCGGCGGTCGAAGTCCGACCCGCTCAGCTGGTCGTCGGCGGCGCGCAGCGCTTCCACGTAGTCCGTCGCCTGGAATGTCGCGCTGACCTCGGAGTCCACCAGGACGGGCAGTTCGGAGTGGCTCGACCCGAGTTCCCGGATGACCCGCGCCTGGACGGCGAAGGTCAGCAGCGCCACCTGGTCGCCGGTCTGCAGATCGTTCAGGATTTCGGCCGCCCGCCGCTTCGCCAGGGCGATGCGGTTCCCGTATCCCATGCTGTAGGAGGTATCGACCAGAATGGCCACCGCTTCAGGCTGGGTGCCCGCGAAAACGGTTTCGTCCTGATCCCGGAGGAAGGGCCGCGCGAAAATCACGGCCAGCAGCGCGCAGGCCGCCATGCGCAGCAGCAGCAGCAAGAGACGGCGAAATCGCTGCTGGCGGACGATGGACCGCTGGGACGAAATGAGGAAACGGACCATGCTGAAGACGTGGATCCCGGCCCGCTGCCTTCGCACCAGGTGCAGGATCAGCGGGACGGCAGCGCCCAGCGCGCCGAAGAGGAACGTGAGGTTCAGGAAGGCCAGGTCCATGACGCGTACCTGCGGGGCGATGCGCGGGTGAAGCTTAACGTTTCACCATGCGCCTGCTCAGATAGGAAAAAAGCGCGAAATCCAGCGGCCGGTCGGTCTCCATGCGCTCATAGTCGACCTGGATCTTCGCGCATCCGGTCCTGATCGATTCCATGAATTCCTCCACCGCTGCCAGGTAGTCCGCCCGTATGGCCGACGGAGCCACCGTGATCCTTTCGCCGGTTTCCGGGTCGTCGAACCGCGCGGTTTCGCTGAAAGGGAAGGTGAGTTCTTCCCGGTCGACGATGTGAAAGACCAGCACTTCATGACCCTTGAAGCGAAAGTGCATCAGGGCGTTCATCATCTGCTCGACGTCGTCGATCAGATCGGAAATGAGGATGACCAGTCCCCGCCTCGGCATCGATTCGGCGAGTTCGTGCAGGGGTCTTCCCAAATCGGTGCCTTCGTCCGCGCGCAGCTCATCCAGGGTCGAGTGGATGGCGAGCCACTGGGTATTCTTCGAACTGGGCGGCAGGTAGTCGTGTACGACCTGGTCGAAGGTGACGAGTCCCACCCCGTCCCCCTGCCGCAGAATGAGATACGCCAGGGAAGCCGCGAGATAGGATCCGTATTCGAGCTTGTCAAGTGCTGGGTTCCGCTGTCCGCCGTAACCCATGGACGCGCTGCGGTCGAGGAGTATCACGCACTGCAGGTTCGTCTCGTCCTCGTATTCCTTGACGTAGTACCGGTCCGACCGCGCCACGGCTTTCCAGTCCACGTGACGGATGTCGTCGCCCGGCGTATACTGCCGGTATTCCACGAACTCCACGCCGAAGCCCCGGTACGGGCTCTTGTGGAGGCCGGATACGAACCCTTCGACCACGATGCGGGCGCGCATTTCCATGGAGGAGAGACTGGAGAGGGTGCTCGGATCGAGGAAGCGGGGGACTTCGGTCATGTCGGTGCCAATGGCTGGGATGAGGGTTGCTCGCCGGGTTCCATGCCGGACTGCGGGCCGACTCACATGCCGGACTGCGGCGCCGGTACGGTCTCGAGCAGCAGGTCGACGATGCCCTCGGAGGTGATCTTCTCCGCCTCCGCGTAGAAATTGGTCAGGATCCGGTGCCGCAGGACCGGATGGGCGAGCGCGCGGATGTCGTCGCAGGAAACGTGTCCCCGGCCGTCGAGCAGGGCCCTGGCCTTGGCGCCCAGGATCAGGTACTGGGAGGCGCGCAGGCCGGCCCCCCAGGAAACCCAGTTCTTCACGAATTCGGGCGCTTCCTCGCCGGATGGCCTGCTCGCGGATGCCAGGCGAACGGCGTACCGGGCGACCTGTTCGGAGACCAGGACTTCCCGGACCAGGCGCTGGTAATCCCGGACCACCTCTCCCGACAGGACGGTATCGACCGAGACCGTCTCGGCGGAGGTCGTGGTACGGGCCACGGCCACTTCGTCGTCTTCCTCGAGGTAGTCGATGTGGATGTTGAACATGAACCGGTCGAGCTGCGCCTCGGGCAGGGGATAGGTCCCCTCCAGCTCGATGGGGTTCTGGGTGGCGAGGACGAAGAAGGGTTCATCCAGCCGAAACGTCGTGCGGCCGGCGGTCACGCGGTGCTCCTGCATGGCTTCAAGCAGGGCGGCCTGGGTCTTGGGCGGCGTCCGGTTGATCTCGTCCGCCAGTACGATGTTGCCGAAGATCGGCCCCTTGATGAAGGTCAGCGAGCGCTGTCCCGTGGCCTTGTCCTCTTCCAGGATCTCGGTCCCGGTGATGTCGGCCGGCATGAGGTCCGGGGTAAACTGGATGCGCCGGAACTCCAGGTCCAGCACCTCGGCGAAGGTTTTGATGAGCAGGGTCTTTGCCAGGCCGGGCACGCCGGTCACGAGGCAGTGCCCTCCCGCGAACAGGGCGATCAGCACCTGTTCCAGGATTTCCTCCTGGCCGGTGATCACCTTGCGCACTTCACCCAGGATCTTCTCCCGGCCCTCCTGGAAGGCTTCTATGCGTACCTGCCCGGGTCCTTCATCGGTTGCGTGCTGCGCGGTGCCGCTCGTCGTCATCGGCCGGGGTCCTTTCCGTCGGGCGCCAGATCAGGCGTTCCCGTCCAGGGATCTGAAATACGCGATGGTCTTCTTCATGCCTTCTTCGAGGGAGACCGCGGCTTCCCAGCCCAGGATCTCCCGCGCCCGTGTCGTGTCGGGGCGCCGCAGCTGGGGATCGTCCTGGGGCAGGGGCCGGAAGACGATCTCGCTGCCGGATCCGCAAAGGCGGATGATGGTGTGGGCGAGTTCGAGGATGGTGATCTCGTTCTCGTTCCCGATGTTCACCGGGTCGTGCTCCCCGGACCGCACCAACCGCACGATGCCTTCCATGAGGTCCTCGTAGTAGCAGAAACTGCGGGTCTGCCGCCCCTCCCCGAAGATCGTCAGCGGTTCTCCCCGAAGCGCCTTGGTGATGAAGGACGGCGCGACTCGGCCGTCCGCGGGGCGCATCCGGGGACCGTAGGTGTTGAAGATCCGGACGATCCGCGTGTCGATTCCGTGTTTCCGGTGGTAGGCCATGGTCAGGGCCTCCGCGAAGCGCTTGGCCTCGTCGTAGACCCCCCTGACGCCGATGGGATTGACGTTGCCCCAGTAACTCTCCGGCTGGGGGTTGACCTGCGGGTCGCCGTAGACCTCCGAGGTGGACGCGAGGAAGAAGCCCGCGCCCTTGGACTTGGCCAGGCCGAGGGCGTTGTGGGTGCCCAGGGCGCCGACCTTCAGGATCTGGATCGGGACGCGCTCGAAATCGATCGGACTCGCCGGACTGGCGAAGTGCATGACGAAGTCCACCTCGCCTTCGATGTCCAGGTATTTTGAAACGTCCCGCTGGAGATAGGTAAATCCTTCTTTTTCCAGGTTATGGGAGATGTTCACGGTCCGGCCCGTGATCAGGTTGTCCACGGCGACGACCCGGTGACCGTCCGCCAGCAGACGGTCGCACAGATGGGATCCCAGAAAACCCGCACCACCGGTTACGACAACGCGCAAGGACGTTTCCTTTGCGTGGTATGGAAGGTCACGGAAACCTGCAGGATAAAGGTGGAAAATACGGGGATTTCACTTCGCATGTCAAGCGCTCTTTTGAAGCCGTATCTCCCTGTTGACAGGTGCTTTTTTCACTCCTATAATCTTGTTGGAAACCAGTCCGGATTCGATCTTCATCGCTGATGCGGGGCGGCCAGCGTTACCGTATCGGCCACAGAGGTTGCTGGAACTACCCCAGAGAGATCATGACGAAAAGCTACAGGGCGCTGACCGATTCGGACGTAGACCATTTCATTCGACGAGGGCATGTCGTCCTGCGGGACTGTTTTTCACAAGAACTGGCCGCCGACTGGCGCGCGCTCGCCTTCAGTCGTCTCGGCTACGATCCCGATGATGCCGCGACCTGGGAGGAACCCCGCGTGCATCTTCCATCGATGAACCGGGTTCCGATTCGAGAGATCGCGCCGAGGGCATGGGACGCCATCTGCGACCTGCTGGGCGGTGAAGACCGGCTGGCAGATACCCAGACGTCCTGGGGAGATGGTTTTATCATCAACTTCTCCTATGGTGCGGACGAGATATGGGAACCACCGGAGACCCTTAGCCAGGGCTGGCACAAGGACGGTGATTTCTTCCGGCACTTCCTGGACAGTCCGGAGCAGGGATTGTTGACAATCGTCGTATGGTCCGACATACTACCCGGAAGCGGCGGCACGTTTGTCGCCTGTGATTCGGTGCGGCACGTCGCGCGTCATCTTTACGAAAATCCACAGGGCCTGCTGCCCAGCGGCAGTTTCGGCCATTTGGTTTCAAATTGCAGGGACTTCGCGGAAATAACGGGCAACACGGGAGACGTCGTGCTGTTGCATCCGTTCATTCTGCACTCCGCCTCCCGCAACCCGTCAGGCCGTGCCCGCTTTATCACCAATCCCCCGGTCGCGCTCAAGGAACCGATGGATTTCAATCGCGACGATCCCGAGGACTTCTCTCCGGTGGAACGGGCCGTCCTCTCCGGACTGGGAAGAGAACGCCTGGACTTCATACCGGCCGCGCCACGGGAACGATTGGTGCCCGATCGTGTCAGACGACAGCAGAAAATACTGGATGAGCAGAAAAAACGACTCGCCATGGGCTAACGCTTACCTCAGGAGACGGCTATGTTCGCAGACCTTCGGGACCAGGCAACGGTGCGCAGCGGCGATGAACTCGTGCGTCACCTCGGTAGTTTTCCGTTCGAACTGAAGATCTCGGCCGGCGTCTGGTTCTTCTCGCCGTCCCAGATCCGGTTTCACGAAGCCTACATGGAACCCTATTCCATCGAGGAACGCCTGGACATCGCCGGCGAACTGGCGGAATACGGCCTGTGCGGCATCGAGGCCCACTATCCCAATGAGATCAACGAGGACAACGCCCATCTCTACCAGCAACTGGAAAAGGACACGGGCGTGCGGCTGATCACGGTGATCCCCAACCTCTTCTGGGACGCGCAGTTCGAATTCGGCTCCCTGTCCTCCCCTGTGCCCGAGGCGCGCCGCGCCGCCATCGACCGGGTGATCGAAACGCTGCGGATGAACCGGGAACTGGACACGGACTTCATGGTCGTGTGGCCCGGCGGCGACGGCTACGAACTCAATTTCGGGACCGATTTCTACGCCATGTGGGACCTCTTCGAGTCGGGCCTGGCCGAGGCGCTGGACGCCGTGCCGGGGATCCGGACGGCCATTGAACCCAAGCCATACGAGCCCCGCGGAAACAACATCTACCGGAACACCACGGACGGCATCCTGATGGCCCAGAACGTGGACGAGCGGCTCCGGGCCCCCGGGAACCGGGCGCTGATGGACGAGGGCCACGCCATCGTTGGCCTGAATCCGGAACTCGGCCACGTCCTGATGGGCTTCGAGGATTTCCCCTATGCCCTGAGCCGCATCCTCCGGCAGGGCCGGCTGGCCCACACGCACTGGAACAGCCAGCCCCTGGGTAATTACGACCAGGACCTGCAGGTCGGCATCGTATCTCCGGAGCAGATCTTCGCCGGCATGTACGCGCTGAAGATGTACGGCTACCGTGGTTACATGGGCATCGACATCTTCCCGGAGCGCATCCCCATCCGGCAGGCCCTCATCAATTCCATCGACCGCATGAAGGCCATCGCCGAAATGACCGAACGGGTGGACCACGAACTGGTCGTGGCCTGCATGGAGCGCCCCGATCTCAACCGGGGCGTCATCGAAGCCCACCTGACCCGGCTCTTCCATCCTTCCTCGACCGGATTGAGCGCCATGCCGGCATACCGGAAGGGCCCGGGATAGGGCCAGGATCAGGGTGGCCGTTCCCTTCCGGCAACTTCCGGCCCGCGAAGGCGTATAATCCCGAAACACAGGCTACAGGCAGACGGGGGGAGAAATGCCAGATACCATACGGGTCGCCGGCGTGCAGATGGACTTGAAACTCGCCGAGACCGAGCAGAATCTTACCAGGGTGTTCGACGCCATGCAGACGGCCTCCCGCGAGGGGGCCGACCTGGCCGTGTTTCCCGAGTGCGCGCTGACCGGGTACTGTTTTTACGACCTGGACGAAGCCCGGGCGTACGCCCAGCCCGTTCCCGGTCCTTACACGGAGCGCCTGGAACGGCATTGCCGGGACCTCGACCTCCACATCATCATCGGCCTGCTGGAGGCGGATGGGTCGATAATATACAATTCGGCGGCCTTCATCGCGCCCAACGGACTGATCGGGCACTACCGCAAGATCCACCTCCCCTATCTCGGGATCGACCGTTTCCTGTCCCCCGGCGACCGCCCTTTTCGCGTGTACGATTCGGATGTGGGCCAGATCGGGCTCAATATCTGTTACGACGCGGCGTTTCCGGAGAGTGCCCGCGTGATGATGCTCCATGACGCGGAACTGATCGCCCTGCCCACCAACTGGCCGGTCGGCGCCGACTGCAACACCGAGTTCGTGGTCAACACGCGCGCCTTCGAGAACCGCGTCAATTACATCGCCGTGAACCGGGTCGGGCGGGAACGCGGAACCAATTTCATCGGACAGAGCAAGATCGTCGATTTCACCGGGCGCACGCTGGCCGAAGGAGACCGGTCCCGCGAGGAGATCATCTACGCCGACCTGGACCTTGCCGGCGCCCGGGAGAAGCACATCGTGAACGTGGCCAAGGCCTATGAACTCGACCGCCTGGAAGACCGCCGGGTGGAGTTCTACGGACCCATCGTCGAGGGAGAAAAACCTTGACAGAACGGACCCCCAAAACTTAGGTTGTCCGGGGTACAAGGCCTGGGGAATACGAGGCCGCCGTGCATGAGGAGGGCAGGTGCTGCCTTGCTGGGTTGTTCGGGCCAAGCAGACCGGCACGATGGAATACGGCGTGGCGCTGTCTCTTCAGCGGAGTCTGCTTGCGGCGCGTCGTTCCGGCCTGATCGACAATGTGCTCCTGTTGCTCGAACACCCTCCCACGTACACGATCGGTCGTCGGCTGAGAGCCAGCGAACACCTGCTCTACGGGGAAGAAACGCTTTGGACCCGCGGCATTCGGGTTTACGAAACGGACCGGGGCGGAGACATCACCTGCCACGGCCCCGGCCAGTTGGTGGGGTACACGATCTTCGATATCGCGGCATGGTACCAGGACGTCTACCGGTACCTGCGCGATCTCGAGGCCGCGATCATCGGGTGCCTGGGAGATTTCGGTATCGAGGGTCGCCGCCTGGAGGGGATTACAGGGGTTTGGGCGGATGACCGGAAGGTCGCGGCCCTGGGCATCAGGGTCAGCTGGTGGATCGCCATGCACGGGTTCTCCTTGAACGTGCGTCCCGACCTCTCCCTGTACGAGGGGATCGTCCCGTGCGGCATCGCCGACCGCGAGGTCACCTCGATGGAGCGGTTGCTCGGACGGCCGGTATCGATGGAGGAGGTGGAGAAAAGCCTGCTCCGGAACCTTGGCGACGTTTTCGGCATGGCTTTCGAGGAGACGAGCCTGCCCGAACTGCAGCAGAGACTATGATCAGTACACGCCACACCGTAACCAGGAGGCGTTATGAACGTTGAGACCGCCCCCGCCCTGTCCGACCCCGACCTTGCCGCGTCCGACCTGGACGATCTCGGCCTCGGCCGGGAAGACTACCGAATCCTCTACCAAACCATGCGCCTTCAGCGGGAATTCGAAGAGCGCGTATATCGTCTCTTCCGGCAGGGCCGGCTCGTGGGCGCGGCCTACGCCGGCGCGGGCCACGAGGCCATCGCCGCGGGAAGCGCCTACGCCCTGGGCGACGCGGACATCCTGGTCCCCATGCACCGGGTGATCGGCGCTCACTTCCTCCGTGGACACACCGCGCGGGACATGATGTGCCAGTACCTGGGTCGGGCCAACGGACCGACCGCCGGCAAAGACGGCAATATGCACTGCGGCAACTGGGATCACCACATCGTCGGGATGATCAGCCACCTCGGCGCGAACATACCCGTGGCCGCGGGCGTGGCCCTGGCCAGCAAGGTCCGTGGCGGCGGGGCGGTCTCCCTGACCTACATCGGCGAAGGCGGTTCGAGTATCGGCGATTTCCACGAAGGACTCAACTTCGCGGCCGTGCACAGCTTGCCCATGGTGCTGATCGTCGAGAACAACAAGTTCGCCTACTCCACGCCCACCCGTTACGAGTACGCCTGCGAAAACATCGTCGACCGGGCCCGGGGTTACGGCATCGAAGGCGCGCTGGTGGACGGCACGGACGTCCGCGCCGTGTACAAGGCGACGAGGGATGCCGTGGATCTCGCCCGGGAGGGCGGCGGCCCGACCCTGATCGAAGCCCGTTGCACGCGGCTGCTCGGCCATGCCCAGCACGACGACGCCTTCTACGTCCCGAAGGACATCATGGAGGACGGGTGGAACAACGATCCGGTCACGAAGGCCGAAAACCTCCTGCTGGAACGGAAGTACTTCACCCGTGAGGAAATCGAAGGGATCCAGGAAGAAGTCAAGGGCATCGTCGACGACGCGGTCGATTACGCGGAACAAAGCCCCTTGCCCGAACCCGAAGAAGCGCTCCAGGGCGTCTACGCGGACTGATGTCCCCAACCGGAACCTGCCCATGCCGCCCGTAACCTACCTTGAAGCCATTTCGTCCGGACTCCGCGAAGAAATGGAACGGGATGAAAGCGTCTTCTGCCTCGGCGAGGATATCGGCGTCTATGGCGGGGCCTTCAAGATCACGAAGGGTTTCCTGGACGATTTCGGTGAGGACCGCGTGATCGACGCGCCCGTCGCCGAATCCGTGATCATCGGCGCGGCCATGGGTGCGGCACTCATGGGCATGCGGCCCGTGGCCGAAATGCAGTTCGCCGATTTCATCACCTGCGGGTTCAACCAGCTGGTCAACAACGTGGCCAAGACCCACTACCGCTGGGGCGCCGCGGTGCCCCTCGTGGTGCGGTGCCCCTCGGGGGCCATCGGCAACGCCGGTCCCTTCCATTCCCAGAACCCCGAGGCCTGGTTCTGCAAAGTGCCCGGCCTCAAGGTCGTGGCGCCGGCTACGACCTACGACGCGAAAGGCCTGCTCAAGTCTTCGATCCGCGACAACAACCCGGTACTGTACTTCGAGCACAAGGGCCTGTACCGATTTCCCCGGATCCGGGAAGAAATCCCCGAAGAGGACTATACCGTACCCATCGGCAAGGCGGCGGTCCGGCGGGAGGGCGGCGACGCGACGATCGTGACCTACGGCAAAATGGTCTTTCACAGCCTGGACGCCGCGGAAACGCTGGCCAGCGAAGGGGTCGAGACGGAAGTGATCGATCTGAGGTCGCTGCTGCCCTACGACAAGCAGGCCATCCTCGAGTCCGTCCGGAAGACGAACCGGCTCCTGGTCGTCCATGAAGATACGCTGACCGGCGGTTTCGGCGGTGAAATCGCCGCTGTGGTGGCCGAGGAAGCCTTCGAGCATCTCGACGCGCCGGTCCGCAGGCTGGCGGCCATCGACACGCCCGTCCCCTTCAGCCCGCCGCTGGAGCAGTACTTCCTGCCGAACACGGAGAAGGTGACCACGGCCCTGAGGGATCTTTTGGCCTACTGACCGGCAGGCACTCATCGTCCGATACTATCGTCAGGCACTGAGAGGATACCTTACGTGAACATCGTGATGCCCAGACTCGGCGAGAGCGTGGAAGAAGGAACGGTCATCCGCTGGCTGAAGAAAGTCGGCGATCCGATCGAGCGCGACGAGTCTGTGGTAGAGATCACCACCGACAAGATCGACACGGACATCCCCGCCATCGCGGGCGGCGTGCTGAGCGAGATCCGGGTGGCCGAGGGGACGACCGTGGCCATCGGAGTAGTCATCGGCGTCATCGATACGGGGGATGACGAGGACGCCGGACTGGGCGGACCGGGCGGACCGGGCGGACCAGGCGGACCAGGCGGACCCGGCGGACCAGGTGACGCTGAGGCGGCTGAGCAGGCCGGTGATTCCGGTGGAGCAGTAGAGACGATCGAGGCCGATGAACTGACTCCCGCCGCGGAGGCTGGCGACGGCGGGCCATTGAGGCGCAGGCGTTCCGACCGGTTCTACTCCCCCCTCGTGCTGCGCATCGCCCGGGAAGAGCGTATAGACATGGCCACGCTCGAATCCCTGGAAGGAACCGGCAAGGGCGGACGGCTGACCCGGGACGACCTGCTTTCCTACCTGGAACGGCGCGCGTCGCGCATTCCCGAACCGGCCGCGGAACAGGAAGACGAATCGGAATACGTGTCGGTTTCCCGGCCGGCCGGCACCGAAGAAGCCCGCGTCGTGAACCTGGACACCCTGCGCAAGACCATCGCCAGGCACATGATCCTCAGCAAGCAGGTGTCCCCCCACGTGACCTCCGTGTCGGAAGTCGACATGACCCACGTCGTCCGCTACCGGGACGAGGCCAGGGAGCGGTTCCAGCAGAAGACCGGCATCCGGCTGACGCTGACCCCGTTCTTCATCACCGCCATCGTCGACGCCCTGCGGGCGAACCCCATGCTGAACGCCACGATGGACGGCGACCGGGTGTTGCAGTGGAAGCACGTGAACATGGGGCTGGCGGTCGGACTGGAAAAGGGCGTCGTCGTACCGGTGATCCGCCACGCCGACGAGATGGACTTCTCGGAAATCGCCGCGGCGGCCCACGACCTGGCCAAGCGGGCCCATGACCGCAAGCTGACCCCGGACGACCTGCAGGGCAGCACGTTCACCCTGACGAACCCGGGCATGTGGGCTACCCTTTTCGGCACGCCGATCATCAATCAGCCCGAGGCGGGCATCATCGCCACCGGAAGCGTCAAGAAGCAGGTCGTCGTGCAGGCGGACGATTCACTGGCCATCCGGTCCATGATGTTCCTGAGCCTGTCCTTCGACCACCGGTTCATCGACGGCCTCAACGCGGCCCGGTTCATCCGGGACATCACGCAGAACCTGGAGTCCTTCGATACCGACCGGGTCGGAGTCTGACCCGGCGGCCCGGAAATGACGCCCGAACCCGGCTCCCTGCATATCGGTACGATGGGATGGACCTACAGGGACTGGCACGGATCCTTCTACCCCCACGACGCCGACCGCAAAGTCCTCCTGCAGCACTACGCCCGGGTCTTCGACGCCCTCGAAATAGACAGTACCTTCCACTTCATCCCCAGGCCGGAGGTGGTGACGTCCTGGCACGACCGCACCCCGGGGACGTTCCGCTTCACGGCCAAACTTCCCGGCGAGATCACCCATGAACGGGGGCTGGTGGACACGGAGGACCTGTTGACCCCGTTCCTGGCCAGCATGGCCCTTCTGGGGGAGCGTCTCGGCTGCGTGCTCGTTCAGCTTCCTCCCGGATTCCGGTGCAACGAAGAGACGTTCAGCCGGGTGGGATCATTCCTGAAACTGTTGCCCGCCAGCGACTTCCGCTTCGCCTTCGAGTTCAGGCACGGGTCATGGATCAAGGCGGAGGTGTTCGACCTGCTCCGGACGCACGGCGTGGCCTGGACCCTGCAGGACCATCCCAGAATCATGCCGATCGTGCCCGAGATCACCGCGGATTTCACCTATATCCGGTGGATGGGCAATACGGAAGACCCGCGCATCGGCCATTTCCGCGAATCCGTCGTGGACCGCACCCAGGATCTCATCAAGTGGGCGGAACGGCTGAAGTGCGACATCCTCCCCCGGGTCGACACGCTGTACGGGTTCTTCAACAACTACTATTCCGGCCATTCACCCACCGACTGCAACCGGATGAAACGGCTGCTCGGACTGGATACGGCCACCCCCGATTTCGACCGTCAGTTGAGCCTGTTCTGAAATGGGTTGCACCATGGCAAAATCACTCGTGATCGGATCGATCCTGCTGGCATTGTGCGCCTGTGCGGCGGACGCTCCGCTGGACGAAGACGAGATAAGGCTCACGCTCTGGACCCAGGACTACTGGGTCGGCGTCACCGGCCACGAACTGGACGGCGTCCCGCTGGATGACCCGCGGCGGGCGCAGTACACCGTCAAGGACTGGTACAACAAGGTCGCCCACGACTTCAAGGCCTTGTATCCGGACCGGAAGATCCGCATCCACATCGAGACGCTCGACTGGACCAGCGGGTTTCAGAAGATCGACATCGCCGTGGCTTCCGGACGGCCGCCCGACGTCCTGATCAGCACGTCGGGCATCGCACTCAAATACGCCCGTTTCGGGCTCCTGGAAGCCTTCGACGAGTATCTCTCCGAAGAAGACATCAAGGATTTCGGATCCTTCTACGGATTCAGCGAGTACGAAGGCAAACACTATTTCCTGCCCTTCATCGGCGGCAACCGGTACATGGTGGCGAATCTGGAGATCTTCCGGGAACGGGATGCGGTGCATCTGCTCCCGATCGAGGGAGACCGGCTCTGGACCTACGATCAGTTCCTCGCCGCCGCCCGCGCGACGACCTTCGACCGCGACGGCGACGGAGGGGTCGACGTATACGGCTTCGCCATGCCCTTCCAGCGGAATTCACCGCAGCAGGACCAGATGCCTTTTTTCTGGGGGCACGGCGCGCGGCAGTTCAACGACAGCGGCGACAGCCTGGTGATCAACAGCGAGATGGGAGTGAAGGCCCTTCAGTTCATGGTGGACCTGGAACACGTGCACGGCGTCGTACCGGCGGGCTCCGCGGGGCTGCGAAACAACGACGTAACCGATCTGTGGAATGCGGGCCGGCTCGCGATGCGCCAGGCCCATCACGGCACCCGGCGTTCCCACGAGCGCGCGCTGGAGACCGGCGTGATCGAGGAGGGGGTTATCGAGCTCTATCCCATGATGTACCCGTCTCTGCCGGGTGTCGATCCCGGCGCCTTCGTGGTCGCCGATTCCCCCTGTGTATTCAGGCAGGAGGACGAGGAAAAGCGAGAACTCTCCATTGCCCTTGCGAAGTTCCTGACCAACACCCGCCACGAACGGGAAGCGGCCTACGCCATGTCCACCCTGCCGACGAGATATTCCGCACTGGACGTCTGGGCCGACGATCCCTTCCAGCAGTACGTCCTGCGCGTGGCGCGGTACGGCACGAAGGACGCCATACAGGGATACGGCATCCCCCTGGTGAACATGACCCTGAGCGCCTTCCAGGCCGCCATGTCCCGGCAGGCCACGCCCGGGAAGGCGCTCGACGACCTGGCCAGGCGGGGTAACCGGTTCATTCGCAGAGACATCGAACGCCGCCTGCGCGCGGGGGCGGAGTAAGCGCCGGGGCGGAGTAAGCGCCGGAGCAAGCGGCGAAGTAAGCGCCGGGGGGTCCCATCGTCTTGAGCATTACTCGAACGATCTTCAGGGAACGCTGGGCCTATCTGTTCCTCCTCCTGCCCCTCCTGCTTTTCGCGGTCTTCAACATGCTGCCCATGGCCGCGACGATCCTCCTCGGTTTCGCCGACTACTTTCCCGGGGGACAACCGGTCTGGACCGGCCTGGAAAACTACGCCTACGCGCTGTCGGACGACCTGTTCTGGAAGGCGCTGGGCATCACGGTCCTGTACACCTGCGGAGTGGTGCCCGCCAGCCTGCTGATCTCGCTGTTCCTGGCCTACGTTATCTTCGGACTGAAATACGCCTGGGCCCAGGTCATCTTCAAATCGGCCTTCTATCTCCCGGTGGTGACGTCCGGGGCGATCCTCTCCCTGGTCTGGCTCTGGCTGTTCAACCCCGCCCGGGGACTGCTCAACTACGTATTGTCCTACGCGGGACTGGGACCCTACCTGTGGACCAGCGATCCCCAGATGGCCCTGCCTTCGCTGATGTTCATGGCGATCATGGGCGGGCACGGCGCCGCCATCGTGCTGCTGACCGCCGCAATGGGTGGCATTCCGGCCAGCTACTACGAGGCGGCGCGTCTGGACGGGGCCGGTCCGTGGCGACAGTACTGGAAGATCACCCTGCCCCTGCTCCGCCCGACGGTGCTCTACCTGCTCGTTACCAGCACGATCGCCTCCTTCCAGGTATTTACCCAGGTGCTCATGATGACGGGAGGCGGCCCGGACTACGCGACGACCACGCTGGTCTATCTGATCTATACCGACGCCTTCCAGTACTTCGATTTCGGGAAGGCCGCCGCCGAAGCGACGCTGCTTTCCCTCAGCCTGGCCGGTATCGCCGTGCTGCAGTACAAGTGGCTGGCCAGCGACGTGGAATACTGATACGAATCGCAAAAACGCACGTCTCCGAACCACGACGGATCTGTTACAAGGATATGTTACAATACGTTTTTAAGATCCTGCTCGCGCTTTTCGCCGTGCTGACGCTGATGCCGCTGTACTGGATCGTCGTTACCGCGTTCCAGACCCCGTCGGTGGTCCTCGCTTTTCCACCGAGCCTGGTGCCGTCGCCGGCGTCGTGGATCAACTTCGCCCGCCTGTTCAATGGTTCCGAGATCCTCACCTGGATGGCCAATTCCCTTGTCGTGACGGGCACGGTGACGGTATCCAACGTGCTCCTCGGCACCCTCGCCGGTTACACGCTGGCCAAGAAGGTCTTTCCGGGACGTCAGACGATCTTCTGGACGGTGATCAGCCTAATGTTCATCCCCAGCCAGCTGACCATCATCCCGCTCTACGCGCTGATCGTCCAACTGGACTGGATCAATACCTACCAGGCGCTCATCGTCCCGGCGCTGATCATGCCCTTTTCCATTTTCCTGATGAAACAGTTCCTGCAGACGCTGCCCACGGAACTCATCGAGGCCGCGCGCATGGATGGATGCGGGGAGTGGGGGGTGTTTCAGCGGGTGATCCTGCCGCTGGCGAAGCCTGGGATGGGCGTGCTGGCCATCTTCACGTTCATGGGCGTGTGGAACGACTTTCTGTGGCCGTTGATCGTGATCAACCAAAGCTCGATGCTGACCCTGCAGGTCGGGCTCAACTCCCTGCAGAACCAGTACTACACAGACTACGGCCTGCTCATGGCCGGGGCCGCGGTGTCGGCCCTGCCCATGATCGCCTTCTTTCTCGTCTTCCAGCCTTATTTCGTGCGGAGCATCACGATCGGCGCGGTGAAGGGGTAGGACGTCGGTTTTCCGCCGGGTGTAGGTTCGGCTCCGAGATTAGTCCAGCGCGGGGAAGTCTTCCTGGTCGCGCAGCGTGTAGGAAAGCAAGGCGAGGTCGTGCACGCTTCCCTCGATGTCGCGGACCTGGCCGGGCAGGATGGCCCGCTGCACGAACCCCACGAGCTGCAGCAGGAGGATCGCACCGCGCTGGACGTCCACCATGCACTCGGCGTTGAGCTGCTCGATGGACCCGGTGTGGAGCGCGACGGCGATCAACTCGTTGATCATATCGACGGCCAGCCCCTGGCGGCGGAAATCGGGGTGTACTACGAGGCGGAGCTTGCCGATATGGCTTTTCCAACCGCGGCGCTCGCGATGCAGCGAGACCTCGGCGACGATATCGCCGTCCACGATCGCCACGATGGGGATGACGACGTCCCAGTCGATGTTGTTGCACCATCCCTGGATGATGCTCTTGTCGCGGATATCGTCTTTAAGGAAGATCCGGTCCTTGCGCGGGATCGACTGGAAGAAGGCGTACAGCGCTTCCACGTCGTCCGCTTCGAGCGGGCGGATCGTAACCTTGGTACCGTCCTTCAACGTCTCCTGTTTCGGATATTCCTGGGCCAGGATTTCATCCAGCATAGCGGACTCCCTTCTGCTTTCTTTCCCTCGCGTTGCCGAAAACAGCCAGCAGGCGGGCGTTCGACGGCGGGCGCTCGATTTCGATAGGGTGCCTGAACTCCTGTACTTTTCACTGAAAGTTAGATCGAATGTTATCGGATGTCAAGCGGGGTCTGGCAGTGCGGGCGGGACCTGCGCGAGCTGGGTGGAAGGGACCTGCACGGGTGCGAAACATCGGTGCGAACAAGGTCGGCATTGCCTGCATCTTTTCCTCTGTTTGTGTAAAATTGAAAGTACTACTTGCAATTTGTCAAAAACATGGTATATTGCAGAAATGATGATTCGGCGTGAAATAACCCCCGTCCTGGTCCGAATGTTCGACCAGTATCCCGTCGTCACCGTAACCGGACCTCGTCAGTCTGGCAAGACGACGCTCTGCCGTTCGACTTTCCCAGATCTCAAGTACGTCAATCTGGAAGCTCCGGACCAGCGTCATTTCGCGGAGACTGATCCCCGGAGGTTTCTCTCGAAACTCGGCGACGGGGCGATACTCGACGAGATCCAGCGCGTTCCCGAACTCCTTTCCTATCTGCAGGTCCTGGTCGACGAGACAGGCCGAAACGGACAGTTCGTGCTCACCGGCAGCGAACAGTTCGAACTGTCCAAATCGATCAGCCAGTCACTCGCGGGACGAACGGCGCTGTTGCGGCTGCTGCCGTTTTCGCTGGCCGAACGGCAGCAGGCGGGAGCGGCCGATATGGTCGACGATATACTGTTTTCGGGCTGTTATCCCCGTATTCACGATCAGGGACTTGATCCGAGTCAAGCGCTCGGTGATTACTTTGAAACATATATCGAGCGTGAAGTCAGAAGGATCGGTGACATTCGCAACCTGGCGAGTTTCCAGCGGTTCGTACGTCTTTGTGCCGGTCGTGTTGGGCAACTGGTCAATCTTTCCTCGCTGGGAGCGGATGCCGGCGTGTCCCATACTACCGTACGGCAATGGCTCACGATACTCGAAGCCAGTTACATCGTTTTTCAGCTTTCGCCTTATCACGCCAACATCCGAAAGCGGCTGGTCAAGTCGGCCAAACTGTATTTCTTCGATGTGGGACTTGCGAGTTTTCTCATCGGCATCGAGCATGCCGGCCAACTGAGTACGCATCCTCTCCGCGGAGCACTGTTCGAGAACACAGTCGTCGCGGAGATACTCAAGCAACGTCTCAATCGCGGCAGACGGCCCAACCTGTCCTTCTTTCGCGACGTTCGCGGTCTGGAGTGCGACGTGCTCCACCGAGTCGGCGAAAGAGTCTGCGCCGTCGAAGTCAAGGCCGGTGCAACGGTTAATTCCGACTATTTCGACGCGCTGAATCGGGTCGCGGATCTGTTGCCCGAAGTGACTGGTAAAGTGGTTGTTTACGGCGGCATGGAACGGCAATCTCGAAGCGCTGGCGAGGTCGTTCCACTGATCCAGCTTGGCAATGCACTCGATGAATTTGACGGTGAACATCGACGGGAATAAGACCGGCGACCCCGACCGTCAAGCCGGTTTACTTACGATGCGGATTGCCCGACTCGAAGACCCGAACGGCCACCTGGAAAACCGAGCGCGAACCGGCCAAAAACCGCTTGACATGAACGCGCTTTCAGCTTAGCCTGAATGCAGACCAAACGCCACGATAAGATCCAGCTTTTGTTTCAGGTCGCAACACGTTCAGCAGGCCTGCCTGCGCTGCGTCCCTCATTCTTGTGCTGTCATACCGATTTGAATGTATACGGCCCGTGGCCGTAGAGGCGCCTTTCAATGAATCTTACATTCACCTAT
>VXRC01000017.1:0-121542 GCA_009838645.1 Gemmatimonadota bacterium
GGCGAGAAAACCGTGACCCCGGACTCGGTCACCCAGGGCGCCATCTCCATGTTCGTTGGCGCGGGATTGATGCCAAGGTGATCCTGATACCATTTCGCAAGTCCTTCCGGATCCTCTGCCCGAAAGAAGAACCCGCCGAATCCCTGAACTTTATGCACGCTTCGTACCCTCCTGGCAATGTGGGAAAGAACACCAGTAGATCAGGTTCACTCCACGTAAACAGCAATTCGGTGCATGGCATTGTTCAAATAGCCGTCGGGATTCCACGCGATGGCGTGGGGCTGACTAACGCCGCGCGAATCCGTCGCCCTGGCCCAGACTTCGAAATACCCCTCCTGCGGGAATGAAACCTCCGCCCGCCAGTTCTGCCAGGCGTAGGCGTTCACCGGATCATCCAGCGTTGCGGGCATCCAGGTCGCCCCGAAGTCGCTCGACAGGTCCACCGAGTCGACGCGCCCCTCGCCCGTCCAGGCATGACCGCGCACTTCAACCGAGCCTTCCGTTGTCCGGTGTCCCGTCGCGGGATGAGTGATCAGCGACTTCACCGGCATGCGCTCGATGATGCGGAATTCCTTTTCGTCCACGGTCTCTCCGGGCGCGATCCCCCGGTCTGGCAAGCGGTATGAGGTCCCGGTCATCTTGGGACCGTCGTGTACCTGGTCCCGAACCTCAACGCGGATGAGCCACTTCTGGGAACAGGAACCGGGCCAACCGGGGACGATCAGCCGCAGCGGGCCGCCGTTCATCGGGTGGATCGGCTGGCCGTTCTGGGCGAAGGCGACGAGATTGTGCGGGTCCGTGGCCTTGTCGATCGGAACCCCGCGGGAGATGGGAAGCCCGGCCGAAGCGCCGGACAGATGGGTATCGGCGCCGTAGTGGGCGGTGTAGACGGCATCGGGCCGTACACTGGCGGCTGCCAGGACGTCAGACAACCGCACGCCCGTCCATTCCGAGCAGGCCACCGCGCCGTAGGTCCACTGTTCGCCCTTCGTCTTCGGGTCGAAGAAAGCCCGTCCGTTGCCCGCGCATTCCAGGGCCAGCGCGCGGGTTACGACTTCGAAGCGCGCTCCTAGATCATCGAGACCGAGCGTCAACGGGTGGTCGACCAGGCCATCGATCGCCAGTGTCCAGCGCGATGCGTCCAGGTCCTCGGGCATCAGCCCGTTGTTACGGACGAAGTGTCTTTCGGTGGGCGTAATGGCATCATCGAGGAAGTGCGGCGGGGTCTCCGCGCACATGGGCCGGTCATTGAGGACCGTGAGGCCGTCTTTGCCTGGAATGACCCCTTCGGCAGCCAGGGCCACGGGAATGAAGTGGGCGGGGATGTTGCGGTGGAAGGGGATCGCGGCGCCGACCAGCGCGCCCATGGCCGCCAGGCCTGCGTTCTTCAGGAATCCGCGCCGATCGGAATACGTGCGGCGTCCGAACAACAACCGGTCGGCCTCGTCGGGGTCTTCCCGGTAGAGTGTGTTAAGCCGCTTGATCGAAGGATCGTCGCCCATGTCCGTGCACCTCGAAACCGATTCGACCCCTGCAATGGCGGTAGACTACGACTCGTACAGATCCACCGCGGTCTGCCCCTTGGCGAACCGCAGGGCCGTCGCAGCGGCGGACTGGCTGCCCGTGGCGCGCCGGCTGTCGGTGGCCCAGCGTGCCAGACCGACCAGCAGCTGGTTGCGCGAGGGGTGATCCGCGCACAGGGTCCACTCGTCGAAGATCGTCCGCAGCGTGGAGAGGATGTTGCGGCCGTTGTCGTCCTTGAGGATCACCAGGCCGAGGCCGCGGAGCAGCGCGTCCCCCGAGTAGCCGGAGCGCAGGTAATCCCGGGTCTGCCTACCGATCTCCCTGATCTGGATCTTCTCGATGGACGAAAGGACGCTTTCGATCGCTTCGGACTCGTCCGCGCTCCCCGGCTGCAGACTGCCGCGGGACTCGGACAGGGGCCGGTGGGTGATGTTCAGCCACCGGTCGCCGTAGAACTGCCAGGCGACGTGATACAGGGCCTGGGCGGCGACCCGGGATCCGGCAAACCGCTGGGCCTTGCGCACCGCGGAGGCCATCATCATCTCCCGGACCAGTCCCCCCCAGCCGGGGTTCATGTTCACCGGCGTACGCGCCATGCGGTCCGCGGCGAGGATCACCATGGTCGTCACGATCCGATCGATGGATACACCATCTCTCAACGCCTGCGTGACCGCGCTGAAGGTCGGTCCGATTTCGCCGCTGACCAGGCCTTCGGCGAAGGCATCCTCATCGAACGCCACGGCGGAACCGCCGGCCTGTCCGTCTTCGAGGGCATCCAGCGTCGCCGTGTCGGCGATGAACCGGTCGATAGCCGACTGCCGGATCTCGTCGGGCAGTCCCCGCTCCTGGCCCAGGATCTTGGCCGACAGGTTGCAGACCAGTTCCTCCGACTCGTCCCATCCGAACTCCTCGAGCACCTCCGCGATGTAGCCGATGTTGAGCAGGTTGTTCGAATTGCCCAGGAAATGGGGCGCCATGGCGCATTCGAAGAGCAGCGGAAGGATCTCGTGGTCATGTCCGCCCATCCGCCGGGCGGTGATCAGGCACTTCTCGATGCCTTCCCATTTCTTGTCTTTCGAAAATACCCGGATCCAGCCTTCGAGTTTCTCCCAGGTAACCGGGTCGGGCAGCCGCTGGATGCTCGGCCGGTCCCCGGCGCGGCCCGACAACCCGTGGGCGGCGAAGGTCAGCGGGATGATCCGGTCGTCGCTCTCGTACTGACGGGCTACCTTGATCCCGTTGACAAAATCCGAAACCTCTCCGCCGCCGTCGTTGGCCCCCCGCTCCGTAGCGATGTGCCGGCCGCCGTGACGGATGATGAGGTTGAGCGTGTCCCGCTCGGACACGCCCCGCGCCAGCATGATGGCGACGGCCTTGGATATGGTCCACTGGTCCGTGGAATAGAGCCCTTCCTTCAGCAGCAGTAAATGGGCGTCAGACCGTTTCGATCCGCCGTCTCCCACACTAACGTATACGTCGCCGTTTCGCTCTTCAACCGGGAAGGTCTCCAGGTCGTCGCACCCGCCGGTGAAACAGCCGCCCCCGCCGAGGTCGTAGCTCCATCCGTGCCAGTCGCAGGTCAGCACGCCGTTGCGGACGCGCCCCCGGGTCAGCGGGTAGCCCATGTGGGGACACTGGTTGTCCGTGGCGTAGATCGACCCGTTGTGCCGGAAGAGGGCGATGCTCCGGCCCTCCACTTTCACGGCCTTGGGCTTGCCGTCCACCACCTCGTCCGCACCTGCCACCTTCACGTAGCCATTCTGTTCAGTTGACATGACTGATTACCTCTCCGATGTTTCGCGTATTTTTTTGTCAGAAGATCCGCGTCTGCAGTCCGTTATCTGTAGTCCGGAGATCCCTAGTCGTCGAACACTTCGACCGTCGTCCGTCCTTCCGAGAACCGCATGGCCGTGTTGATGGATGCCATGCTGTTCTTGTTCAGGCGCACGTCCGTCGCGTACCTGGCCAGCCCCACCAGGAGCTGGTACCGGGACGGGTGACCCGATCCGCGGGCGGCGTCCGCGCCGCCTGCGTCCGCGCCGCCTGCGCCCGCGCCGCTCGTGCCTTCCCATTCATTGAAGGTGACGCGCAGCGTGGGCAGCAGCTCCATGTTGGTATCGTCCCACAGGATGGCCCGGCCGATTTCCCTGAGCAGCTCCGAACCGTCGAAGCCGCTGTTCAGGTAACCCACCACCTGGTCGCCCACCCCGTGGATATCCAGCGACTTGATGGCATGGACGATGCGCTCCGAAGCGGAGACCCCGTCCGGCGCGTCCGAAGCATGATCCGGAAGGGGTTCGTCGAGGGCGCGGGAGGGAATGTTGATCCAGCGGTTGTCGAAGATCTGCCAGGCCGCGTGGAAGAGGCCCTTCGCCGCGGCCGCGGGACCGCCGTAAACGAGGACGTGCCGCAGGGAGGCCGCCAGGTTGTACTCGGTGGACAGGGAACCCCATCCGGCGTCGACGTTCACGGGCGTGCGGGCCATGCGGTCCGCCGCGAGCAGGACGAAGGTCGTGATGAGGCGCTCGATGGCCACGCCTTCCCGCAGGGTCTTGGCCACGGCTTCGAAAGCGCGTTCGACGTCCACGCTCAGCAGGGCGTCCACGAAGGCGTTCTCGTCGTAGTCGGTGCGGGTGTTCGCCCCGTAATCCCGGGATTCGAGTTCAGGCGCGAGGCCTTCGAGCAGGCGCACTGCGTCCCGGTGAAAACGCTCCGGCTCGTCCCGTCCCCGCCCGACCATCTTGGCGCCGAGGTTGCAGACCAGTTCGGACGCCTCGCCCCATCCGAAGGTATCCACCACCCGGGCGAGGTCCCCCAGGTTGGCCACGTTCCGGGCGAAGCCCAGGAAATACGGAGCCACGGCGCATTCGAACAGCAGCTTGAAGATGTGCTCTTCCTGGCCGTTTTCGCGGGCCGTGTGCAGGCACCGTTCGATCCTGAAATCCTGCATGTTGCGGGAGAACATGCGCACCCAGCCGTCGATCTGATCCCAGCTCACGGGCGGCGGCAGCGTGATGACCTCGAGCCGTTCAGACGCCCGCCCCGACGCTGCGCGACCGGCCAGCGACAGGGCCATCAGGCGGTCCTCCCCGTCGTACCTACGGCCGACTTCGAGGCCGGAGACCAGGAGGGAAACGATGTCGCCGCCCCCGCCCGCGCCCTGCTCCGACGCCACGTGACGGCCCAGGTGCCGCAGGACCAACTGCACGATGTCGTGTTCCGAAACGCCGCCGGACAGCAGCAGGGCGGTGGCCTTGGAGATCGTCCACGAATCCCCGCTCAGGAGTCCCTCCCAGAGCAGCTGCAAGTGCTGGTCGCGGCGCCGGTAGGTCGCGTCCCCGGCCTGAACCCACAGTTCGTCCCCGCGGATGTCGACCGGGAAGGTCTCCAGGTCGTCGCATTCGTAGTTGAAGCAACCGCCGCCTTCGAGATCGAAGCTGCGTCCGTGCCAGTCGCAGGTCAGGACGCCGTCCTTCACCACCCCGCGCGTCAGTGGAAATCCCATGTGGGGACACTGGTTGTCCGTGGCATGGATGCGTCCATCCACGTTGAACAGGGCGACGCTGCGCCCTTCGCTGATCTTGACGGCGCGGGATTCGCCGGGCGGCACGTCCGCGAGGGAACCTACCCGGATCCAGCCGTTTCCTGCGCTCATTTGAACCTTTCCTTTCTTTCAGGTGTTTTCAATTGTGGCCTTTCAGTTATCATATGTTGCCGGCCTGCGGTCCTGAATCCGACGCTCCCGCGAGCATCCGGGCCGCTAGTGGGCTTCCAGCCAGTTCGCGCCGATGCCGATTTCCACTTCGATGGGCACGGTCATGGGCAGCGCGCCCCGCATGCATTCCTCGATCAGGCCGGGCACGGTGTCCTGTTCCGATTTATGCAGGTCGAAGACGAGTTCGTCATGCACCTGCAGCAGCATCCGCGTGCGGCACGCCTGCTTTTTCAACTCGTTGTGAATCCGCGTCATGGCCAGCTTGATCAGGTCGGCCGCCGTGCCCTGGATGCGGGAATTGATGGCGACGCGCTCCTCGGCGCGCTTGGTGGTGTTGTTCCGGGAATTGATGTCCCGCAGGTACCGGCGCCGGCCCGTCATGGTCTCGACGAATCCGTTCTCCTCCGCGAACTTGACCGTTTCGTCCATATACTTGCGCGTCCCCGGATACTTCGCGAAGTACTGGTCGATCAATTCCTGGCCCTGACCCCGCGGGATGTTGAGCCGTTCGGCCAGCCCGAAGGCGGAGATGCCGTAGATAATCCCGAAATTCACGGTCTTGGCGCGCCGGCGCATCTCGTCGGTCACGCCGTCGTAGTCCACGTCGTAGATCTTCATGGCCGTCGCCGAGTGGATGTCCTCGTGCTGGATGAAGGTCTCCATCATGCCCTCGTCACGGCTGAGCTCGGCCGCGATGCGCAGTTCGATCTGGGAATAGTCCGCGGCCATCAGGAGGTAGTTGTCGTCCCGCGGCACGAAGGCCTTCCTGATCTGCCGGCCCATCTCCGTACGGACCGGGATGGTCTGCAGGTTGGGCCCGTGGGACTGGATCCGGCCGGTGGCGATCACGGCCTGTTCGTAGGAGGTATGCACGCGCCCGGTCTGCTGGAACACGGCGTGGGGCAGCTGGCTGACGTATACGGAATTGAGCTTGGTGCACATCCGGTAGTGGAGAATCTGTTCCACGATCTCGTGCTTGGGCGCAAGCCGGCGCAGTATGGCTTCCGCCGTCGAATACTGGCCGGTCTTGGCCGTGCGCTTGGCGTTGGGATCGATTTTCAGCTTGTCGAAGAGGATGTGCCCGAGTTGCTTGGCCGAATTGAAGTCCACGGATTCCCCGGCCAGTTCGGTGATCCGGTCCGAAGACCGCTGTATCTCTTCATCGAGCAGGCTAGAAAGGTGCTCGAGCTGCCCCACGTCCATCCGCACGCCTTCGTGCTCCATTTCCACGAGAGCGGGCACGAGGGGGCACTCGATGTCCGTGAAGACGGTATCCTGGTTCATCTCGCCGATCCGGGGCCGCAGGAGTTCGGCCAGCTGCAGCGTGATATCCGCGTCCTCGGCCGCGTATTCCACGACCTTTTCCAGCGGCGCATCCTTCAGCGTGCCCTGATCCTCGCCCTTCTCGCCGATGAGCGTGGTGATGGAGATCGGCGTGTAGCCCAGGAGGGCCTGGGAGAGGTAATCCATGGTGCGGCGCAGGTCCGGCACGGTCACGTAGGCCGCCAGCATCGTGTCGAAGATGCGGCAGGACACGGTGATCCCGTGCCACCGCAGCACGGAAAGGTCGAACTTGATGTTGTGCCCGATGAGCTCCCTGCCGGTATCGTCGAAGAGGGACTGGAACTCGCCGGCGACCCTCAGTACCTGCTTCCGTCCGTCGGGCATGGGCACGTAGTAGCCGATATGCGGCTTGATCGAGAAGGCAAAACCCAGGATTTCGCAGGTCTTGGGATCCAGGCTCGTCGTTTCCATGTCGAAACAGAAGGAAGACGCACGGGAAAGCTCGTCGATAAGTGCCGCGCGGGCTTCTGCGGTGTCAACGCAACGGTAGTCGTGCTCCACCTCCGCGATCGTCTTCAACTGGTCGTCGGAAAACAGGTCTTCCTGGCTGCCGGCGACGGTCAGCCGGGGGGCCGCCGAGAAATCGTCCCCGAAGAGCCGCTTGCCCAGGGTATTGAACTCCAGCTCGACGAACAGCTTCTTGAGTTCCTCCTCCTTACGTTCCTTGACGGTCAGCGCGTCCGGGGTGACGTCCAACGGCACGTCCCGCTCGATGGTGACCAGGCTCTTCGACAACACGGCCATGTCCCGGTTATCCTCGATGCGCTCTTTCTGCTTTCCCTTCAATTCGTGGGTGTTTTCCAGCAGGTTCTCTACGGACCCGAACTGGGCGATGAGCTTCTGCGCGGTCTTTTCGCCGACCCCCGGGACGCCGGGCACGTTGTCGCTGGTATCCCCCATGAGTCCGAGCACGTCGATCACCTGGTCGACCCGCTCGATTCCCCATTTCTCCAGCACCTCGGCCACGCCCATGGTTTCGAAGTTGTCCCCGGTGTTCCCGGGTTTGCAGATGTAGGACTGCTCGGAAACGAGTTGCGCGTAGTCCTTGTCCGGCGTGACCATGAAGGTGGTGAAACCCGCTTCGTCGGCCTGCTTCGCCAGGGTCCCGATCACGTCGTCGGCCTCCCAGCCCGGGACGCGGATCACCGGGATGTTGAACCCTTCGATCAGCCGGAACAGGTAGGGCAGCGCGATGCTCAGGTCTTCGGGCATGGCGTCCCGCTGCGCCTTGTACTCGGGATACTGCTCGTGACGGTGGGTCGGTTCGGGCGTATCGAACACCGCGGCGATGTGGGTGGGCCTGTTCTTGTTCAGGATGCCGAGGATGGTATTGGCGATGGCGAACACCATGGATACGTTCATTCCCGTCGAAGTCATCCTCGGATTACGGATCAATCCGAAATGACCGCGATAGGCCAGTGCCATCCCGTCCAGCAGGAACAGGGTCTTCTGGGCCTCAGTCATAGGTGGTACGCTCCGGCTTCAAGGGAACCGGGCGGGGATGGACGGCCCGGGACGAGACAGGACGGCCCGTGTAGATCCCGTGCATCTCTCTTCGACCCGCGGTTCCGGCCTGATGCAGTGTGCTTTCATTGCAGTGTGCTTTCATTATAGCGCGGTAAACTGATTTTACCATTGAATAACGCTATTCCTTCAAAAGTCCTGCCGCGTTCCGGCCGACGATGCGCCGCCTGGCCGCTTCATCCAACCCCAGTTCATCGATGGTCCGCAGCCCCAGGCCGACGTCGGCGATCTGCTGGGGGAAGTCGGAACCGAACATCACCCGGTCGATACCGGCGAAGTCGATTGTAAGGCGAAGCGCTCCGCTGTCCGGCATCCCCGCGGACTCATAGTACATGCGCTTCAGGTACTCCGACGGCGGTCGGTCCAGTTTCTCTCGAGCCTCGGGGTAGGAACGGTAGGCCTGGTCGATCCGGCCCGCGAGAAAGGGGATGGTGCCGCCCAGGTTACCCAGCACGACCTTCAGGTCCGGGAAGGCCGCCATCGTTCCACTGAATACCAGGTGCAGGGCGGCCACCGACGTGTCGAAAGGGAACCCGGCCATGGGCGTCAGCCTGTACGCCGCGTAAACGTCATGGGCATGTGGCGTGGTGGGATGTACGAAGAGCGGCAGGTCCAGGGAAGAGGCCGCCTCATAGAGTTCTTGAAACTCATGGGCGCCCAGTGACAGGCCGTTGATATTTGAAAACAGCATGCCGCCCCGCAGGTTCAGCGACTCCGCGGTGCGGAGCAGTTCCGCCGCCGAAGCGGCCGGGTCTTGCAATGGAAGGACCGCCAGGGCGGACAGCCGTCCTGGATGGCGCGCTACGGTCTCGGCCAGGGCCTCGTTCACGATCCGGGCGAGGCGGCGGCCGGCATCCGGTTCCTCGACGTGCAGTCCGGGGATCGAAAAACTGAGCAGCTGCCGGTCCACCCCGTGACGGTCCATATGCTCTATCACGCGATCCGCGTCGAAATGACCCGGCGCGATCATGCTGTAATCGCCATCCAGCTTCAGCAGGCGATTGCCGGCGGCATCCCTGACCATCACTGCCTGGTATCCTCCCTGTTCGATCTCATCGAGGTAGGCGGAGGTATAGAAATGGGTGTGGAAATCGAATACCAAACGGACCCTCCAGCGGTTGTACCGGGCGTTCCATCAGCGCGCGGCCGATTGCGCGGCCGATTCACGGGAATCTACATAATATAGCCCGTTTTACAACAATAACAACGCCGGAGGTGACGCACGGTAACGACCTCCCGAATTCCCTGTACAAAAACAGCGCAGGCGGATATCTTGGCAGTCGAATTCGCGACCGACCGAAACCGCGGCAATTTCAACTGGAGACGGTGATGCTGATAGATCCTTCCGAGTTCATTGGAACCCAGGGAATAACCCACCTGTGTACCGGCGGCGAGTCGCCCATGCTGAAGACCCATGGCGACGCTGTTCACCGATTCTTCGAGGACAAGCTTTTGGGAGAAGAAGGACGCAGGCGCCTGGAATTGGTTTCCTCGAGATGCAAGGAAAAAGTCGGGCGGCTGTTTGGCGTACAGCCCGACGATATCGGTTTCCTGACCTCTACTTCCGAAGGCATCAATCTGCTGGTCTACGCCCTCGACTGGAAACCCGGCGACAACGTGGTAGTGGCCGACGTGGAGTTCCCTTCGGACGTATTGCCGTGGACTCTGTTGAAGGACCGCGGCGTGGAACTTCGGATCGTGGAAAACAATAACTGGCACACGGACTTGGAAGATCTTGATCAAGCGATAGATGAAAACACCAGGGTGGTTAATGTCAGCCATGTCAGCTATTTCACCGGCCAACGCCTTCCCCTTCCCGAGCTTGCCGATATCGTACACCGCAAGAACGCCCAACTCTGTCTCGACGTCACCCATTCCGCGGGCGTCGTTCCGGTCGAAGCGCAGTACGCGGACTTCGTCGTATCCAGCTGCTACAAATGGCTCATGGCCGTGCACGGGGTCGGTATCTTCTACTGGAACCGGGAACGCGTACCCGAGTTGAACCCGCCATTCGTCGGCTGGCATACGCCGGCCTACCTGCCCGACTGGAAGGATCCCTCCGCGTACATTCCCCGGGAGGATGCCAGCCGGTTCACGCCGGGCAACGAAACCTGGATCGGAGTGTACATCCTGGACAACGCCCTGGACTGCCTGCTGGGCATCGGGATCGACCGCATCGAGGAGCACGTGCTACACCTGAGCACCCGCGTGTGGGACGGCCTGTCGGACCTGGGCTGGGAGGTCATCACGCCCCGGGCGGAAGCGGAACGAGCCGGAAACGTCTGCTTTACCGCGGCGGACGTCAACGCGGTAACCCATGCCCTGGAGGATCAGAACATATTGATCTTCGGCGCCTATGGCGGCGTGGGCAGGGCCCGTGTGTCCACCCATTTCTACAATACGGACCGTGACGTGGACCGGTTCCTCGAAGTGATGCGGGAGATTCCGGTGACCCGTCCGGCGTCGACCCCCGGCAGAGACTTCAGTAAAGCGGGCGGGGTGGCGGCCGAAAGCCAGGGCTGAATAACCAGGTCTGAATATGGAATTCGAGTTAAGCGAAGAACACCAGATGGTCGAACGGATGGTCTATGATTTCGCCCGCAACGAGATCCTGCCCTCCATCCGGGAGCACGATCGAAACGGAACTTTCCCCCACGACCTGCTGCCCAAAATGGCGGCGCAGGGATTCATGGGCATCTGCCTCCCGGTTCGCTACGAAGGGGCCGGCATGGACTTCATCTCCCTCGGCCTGCTGGCGGAAGGCCTGGAATGGGCCGACTCTTCCGTACGGGAGACGATCGCGGTCCACCTCGGCCTGCACGCCCTGCCCATCTTCCAATGGGGCACCGAAGAACAGAAGGAACGGTTCCTGCCGCCCCTGGCCACCGGCGAAAACATCGCCTGTTTCGGACTGACCGAACCCGGCGCGGGTTCGGACGTGGCCGCCATGGGCAGCCGGGCCCGGAAGGAAGGCGACACCTACCTGGTCAGCGGCGAGAAGATGTGGATCACGCTGTCCGACGTGGCGGACCGCTTTCTCGTTTTCGCGAAGACGAACCAGGAGGAAGGCACGCGAGGCATCACCGCCTTCCTGCTCGAACGCGGGTGGGAAGGTCTGACCACCGGCACGATCAAGGGCAAGATGGGGGTGCGGGCCAGCAACACGGGCTGGATCAACATGGACCAGGTCCCCGTGCCCGAGTCCCACCGGCTGGGAGAAGAGGGCGAAGGATTCAAGATTGCCATGTCCTGTCTCGACAATGCCCGCTATACCGTGGCGGCTGGCGCCGTAGGCCTGATGAAATACTGCCTGGAAGCGTCCGTGTCGTACGCCCGGCAGCGCCGGACCTTCGGCCAGCCGATCGGCGACCATCAACTCGTCAAGCAACTCATCGCCCAGATGAAGCAGCGCGTCGACCTGGGTGAACTGGCGGTGCGCAAGGTCGGATGGCTAAAGAACCGGGGAACGCGGAACACCCGGGAGACTAGCATGGCCAAGTGGTACTGCACGGAGTCGGCCTTCACCACGGCCAGCGACGCGGTGCAGGTCCACGGCGCCTACGGATACTCCGACGAATACGACGTGGAACGACATCTGCGCAACAGCAAGAGCGCGGTAATCTACGAGGGCACGTCGCAGATCCACCAACTCATGCAGGCGGACTACGAGTTCGGCAACCGGACGGACCGCCCGCTCCGGTGCGAGATGCCCGCTTACGATCCGGATTACTGGCAGAACTGACCGCTGACCGTATGCGGCCGCGACGAACGCCGACCGTATGCGGCCATGCTGTCATGTCGAAGTACACAACGAGGTAGAGGTACACAGCGAGGTAACGGTTCCTTGAACATCATCGCCCTGGTGAAGCAGACGCCCGATACGGCGCAGTTGTCCGCCTCCATGGACGGCCTCAAGCTGTCCGCCGAGGGCGGACCCCGTATCGTCAACCCCTGGGACGAGTACACGTTGGAAACGGCCATACAAGCCCGGGAGGAGCACGGCGGCGAGGTGACCGCGCTGTGCCTGGGGCCTCCCGAAGCGGCCGACGCGTTGAAGACCGCGCTGGCCATGGGCGTGGACGAAGCCGTCCTGGTATCGGACCCGGCCATGGCGGATAGCGACAGCCTCACGTCGGCGCGTATCCTGGTTGCGGCCATCCGCAAAATCGGTGCCTTCGACCTGATCGTTGGGGGCCGGGCGGCGATCGACGGCAATACGGCCGCGACGGCCGTGCAGGTCGCGGCCCTGCTCGATGTACCGCTCGTTTCCTATGTGGCTGAGCTCCGGAACCTGGACCCGTCGAACGGGACCATCTCGGCGGTCAGATTACTCGAGAAAGCGCGGGAGACGGTCACCAGCCGGCTTCCGGCCCTGATCTCGGTCGTCAAGGAGATCAACGAACCCCGGTATCCGAGCCTCATCGGCATACGCAAGGCGGCCCGGACCAGCATTCCCGTATGGCGTTGCGAGGATCTCGGTCTCGATGCGTCGGGCGTGGGCGCCGGGGCCTCGGGGGTCGAATGGCGGACGGCCCTTCCTCCCGTGCGGGAAGCGCACATCGAAATGATCGATGGCGGCCCCGAAGACGCGGCCAGGACCCTGGTGGACCGGTTGATGGAAGAAAAGGTCATTTAGGCGGGAAAATCGAACGGATGGCAAGCAACTTACTCGTATGGATTGAACTGGTGGACGGGCAGGCGGACCCGATCGCATGGCAGGCGATGGCCGCTGCGGGCAAAGTCGCCGGCGAAATCGGCGGTTCCCTGACCGCCGCCGTGTTCGGTGACGGTGTCGACGAGATCGCCCGGCAGGCCGTCGAGGCCGGCGCGGACCGCGTGTACACCGTCGATGATCCTTCACTGGGCCGCTACCGCGTGGAGCCCTACGCGAAGCTCCTGGCGCGGATCCTGGAGAACGAACCGCCTTCCGTGGTCCTGATGGGGGCGAGTACGGCCGGCCTGGAGCTTTCGGCCTACGTCGCCGCCCTCGCCGGTGCGGGCCTGGCGCCGGACTGCACCGACCTGCTTGTGGAAGGCGATAGGTTGGCCGCGGTCCGCCCCGCGCTGGTCGGCAACCTGATATCCACCGTGACGTTCCGGGGCACCGGGCATCGTTTCATCACGGTGCGGCGCAATATCTTCCAGCCGGCGGATCCGGATCCGTCCCGGTCCGGGGAGATCATCGAGGTGCCTGCCGTGCTGTCCGAGGACGAGATCCCCACCAGCGTGACGTCCGTGGAGACCGCGGACAGCACCGTCAGCCTGACCGAAGCAAGCATCATCGTATCGGGCGGCCGCGGCGTGGGCGGACCGGAGGGTTTCCAGCCCGTTCGCGAACTGGCGGACGCCCTGGGCGGCGCCCTCGGCGCCAGCCGGGCCGCGGTGGACGCCGGGTGGATACCCTATGCCCACCAGGTCGGCCAGACCGGAAAGACGGTACAGCCCGACCTGTACATCGCCTGCGGGATTTCCGGCGCGATACAGCACCTGGCGGGCATGAAGAACGCCCGCGTGATCGTGGCCATCAACAAAGACGCCGACGTGCCGCTGTACAAGTACGCCCACTACGGCATCGCCGGCGACCTCTTCAGTTACCTGCCCGCCATCGCGGAAGAAGTGAAGAAACGGCTGGGCCGATAGCCCGGACACCGTGCATCGCGTCTTCCTTCGGCGGCACATCGGGATTGCGGGACGCCGATGCTTTCTCCGTACGAAAAGATCCTCTTCGCCCTCCTTGCGGCCGTCTCGCTGTACCTCGCGTCCGTCACCTTCAGGCGCATGACAGGGACGATTATGCGGGGCCAGGGCCGCCTTGCCTGGGATGGTCTTCCGGGCCGGCTGTGGACCGGAGTCAAGGCCCTGGCCGGCCAAAACAACATGATCCGCAACCGGCCGCTGGTTTCCCTCGCGCACACCGGGATTGCGTGGGGATTCATCCTCTACATGGCGGTCAACCTGGTGGACGTGCTGGAAGGCATGTTAACCGGTTTCGTTTTTCTGGAGGAGGGGGCCGCCGGTCAGGTCTATCGCCTGCTCGTCGATCTCATGACCCTGGCCGCGCTGGCGGGTATGGCCGCCCTGCTCATCCGCAGGTTCATCGTGAAATCCACGGACCTCGCCATCGCGCCCAACGTCAAGCTGCACCCCCGGGCAGCCGGCGGCATCCGGCGGGATTCCCTGATCGTGGGGCTTTTCATCCTCGGCCACGTCGGTTTCAGGCTCGTGGGTGCATCCTTCGACATCGCACTGCGCGGACCGGACCCCTGGCAGCCGGTCGCGGCGCTGGCAGCCGGTCTCTGGTCGGGCCTGGAACCTTCCGTGCTGACCTTCGGCCTGCACGCCAGCTGGTGGATCGCCATCGGGCTGGTACTGGTATTCCTGCCCTGGTTCCCCTTTTCAAAACACGCCCATCTGTTCATGGGCCCCTTCAACCTGATGACCACCCCGGAACGGACCGGTCCGGGCGCGCTGGATGCCCTGGATTTCGAAGACGAGACCATCGAGCAGTTCGGCGCGGGCCGGATCACCGACCTGGACCGGACCCAGATTGCGGACGCCTTCGCCTGCATCATGTGCAACCGGTGCCAGGACGCCTGTCCGGCCTATGCCACGGGCAAGGAACTGTCTCCCGCGGCCCTGGAGGTGAACAAGCGGTATCACCTTCGCGACCACATGACATCTCTGGCGGCGGGCGGAGAAGACACGGAACCGATGCTGGGCTACGCCATGAGCGAGAGCGCTCTCTGGGCCTGCACGGCCTGCGGCGCCTGCACGGAGGCCTGCCCCGTCGGCAACGAACCCATGTTCGATATCCTCGCCATGCGCCGGAACCAGGTGCTCATGGAGAGCGCATTTCCTAACGAACTGAAAGGCGCCTTCACCGGTATCGAGCGGAACGGGAACCCCTGGCAGATGGCCGGCGACCGGATGGAATGGGCCGAATCCCTGGACTTCAAGGTGCCGACCGTCGCGGAGAAACCGGACTACGACGTGCTGTTCTGGGTCGGCTGCGCCGGCGCTTTCGACCCCGGCGCCCGGGACACGGCCCGGGCCATCGCCACGGTCCTGCACCGGGCGGGGGTGGACTTCGCCGTGCTGGGAAACGACGAATCCTGTACGGGAGATCTGGCGCGAAGGGCCGGAAACGAGTATCTTTTCAGTATAGCCGCCGAAGGGAACATCGAGACGTTGAACGCCGCGGGCGCCGACCAGGCCGGCCGGAAGCGCATCGTCACGGGTTGCCCCCACTGCCTGCATACCCTCGGAAACGAGTACGGCGCGCTGGGCGGCCGTTTCGAGGTCCTGCACCACACGCAACTCATCGGTGAGTTGTCGAAGGCGGGCAGGCTCGCGATGCCGGGGCGTGACGAAACGCGCACCACCTATCACGATCCGTGTTACCTGGGCCGTCACGGCGGAGAATACGAAGCGCCCCGCCAGGCGTTGGCGGCAGCCCGGCCTTCCCTGGTGGAAATGGCCCGAAGCAGGAACCGGTCTTTCTGCTGCGGCGCGGGCGGCGCACAGGTCTGGAAAGAAGAAGAGGAAGGCAGGGAGGCGGTCAGCGACAACCGCTTCCGGGAAGCCCGGGAAACCGGGGCCGACACCCTGGCCGTGGGCTGTCCCTTCTGCGCCAGGATGATGAACGACGCCAACAAGCGGGCCGGCGAACCCATGCGGGTCCGGGATATCGCCGAAATCGTGGCGGAATCCATTCAAGACGAGCAGGGAGCGAACGCACCATGACGACCGTTAGCGAACGCATGGTCTTCCTGGACGGATCCAGGCTGATCATCGAGGCGATGGCCCGGGCCGGCGCGGGCGCCTACATCGGATATCCCATCACGCCCGTCAACTGGCTCTTCGCGGGCGCCAAGCAGCGCATCCCCATCGCCCTCGAGGCGCCGGACGAGATCACGGCGCTGCAATGGGCCGCCGGATTCTCCTCATCGGGCGTGTTCCCCGTCACGGCCTCCGCTTTTCCCGGTTTCGCCCTGATGATCGAATCGATCAACATGTCCTTCATGATGGAACTGCCCATGGTCATCATTCTCGCCCAGCGACTGGGACCGAGCACCGGGTCGGCCACGACGGGCGGCCAGGGGGACCTGCTCCTGCTCCGGGGATGCATCTCGGGCGGGTATTCGCTTCCGGTTTTCTGCCCTTCGAACCTGAACGACTGCTGGGACATGGCCGCGGCCAGCGTGCACACGGCGGTAAACCTCCGCACCCCGGTCGTATTGCTGACCTCGAAGGAAATGGTCATGACCAACCAGAACCTGGACATTTCCGGCCTGAAGGAAATCGAGCGCGCGGAACGCCACATGCACGAAGGGAACGGGGAATACAAGACCTACGGGGCAAATGGCAACCTGGCGCCGCCCTTTCTGCCCCTGGGCAACGACCTGCACCAGGTCCGGTTGAATTCATCGACGCACGACATGGAAGGCATCACGCAGAAGAACAGTCCCGAGGCCCTCGGCAATACCGAGCGGCTCAAGGACAAGGTCGAACAGAACCTCGATGACTATACTTATTACGACCATGATCGGGACGAAAGCGCCGATACGGTCATCCTGACCTACGGCATCTCGGCGGAGGCCGCCAGGGAGGCCGTCGTCCTGCTGAGAGCGGGCGGCGAATCCGTATCGCTCCTGGTCATGAAGACATTGCTGCCCGTACCGCCTCGCATCTACGAACTGCTCGCGAAATACCGGCACGTCGTCGTCGTCGAGGAGAACATCGTCGGCCTGCTGCGGGAACTGCTCTACGGTAACCATCAGCACGACCGGGTCCACGGCGTCAACAAAATCGGCCACATGATCACCCCGCAGGAGATCTCGGAAGGAGTAAGGCAATGCAGGAAACCATCCTGAACGACCTGAAAATGCCCTACTGCCCGGGCTGTGGTCATACCGTTGCCAACAAGTCCATGAGCAAGGCCCTGGCGGACATGGACGTACATCCCCTCGACGTCATCGTGGTGAGCGACATCGGCTGCACGGGACTCGTGGACCCGCTGCTGACCTGTCATACCATCCACGGGCTCCACGGCCGGGCGGTCGCTCTGGCCATGGGTATCCGCATGGGACTCGAGCATCCGGACAAGAAGATCATCGCCCTGCAGGGAGACGGCGGCGCCACGATCGGACTGCAGCACCTGCTCGAGGCGGCCCGGCACAACCTGGACCTCACCCTCGTCGTGCAGAACAACATGGTCTACGGCATGACGGGCGGCCAGACCAGCGGGCTGTCCTCCACCGAGTTCAAGGAACCTGACCGGCCCGAGTCGGCCGTGCCGGGGTACGACATCTGCGCGCTGGCCCACAACGCCGGCGCGGCCTACACCGCGCGGACGTTTATCGGCAAGGATACGGCCGAACTTTGGAAGGAGGCCCTTTCCACGCCGGGGTTCTCGCTGATCGAGATCGTTGAAATGTGCCCGGCGTACGGTATGCGGAAGGTCCAGGAACTCCACGATACGGCGGACTACGAAAGTGTGGTGACGAGGAACACGCGCGCGGTCGGCTTGCCGCACAAGATGTCCGGCCGCTCCCTCCTGGATGGTTTGAAACCGATCGAACACACCTGCGAGGCGCCGCTCGACGGCCGGCTGGAAATCATCGTAGCGGGGTCGGCCGGCGAGGCCATCCAGTCCGCGGGAGACCTGCTCTCCACGGCGGGCATTACCGCCGGCCTTTCCGCCACCAAAAAGGGCGACTATCCCATCACCATCGGAACCGGGTTCTCCGTGGCGGAGGTGATCCTTTCCCGGCAGCCGATCCACTACACCGGGATCGACTGTCCCCACATTATGATCGTCATATCGCAGGACGGACTGGACAAGGTGCGGTCCCGCATCGGCGAACACACCCTGGTGATCGCGGACACGAAACTCGGCCCCGAGCTTGCGGGGCTGGCCAGACCGAACGGTGCCGCCAGACCGAACGGTGCCGCCGGGCCGAACGGTACGCCGGGTCCGAACGGTGCGAATGGTCCGAACGGTCCGTCCAACCTGGTGACCCGCGACTTCAGAAAGACGGGCGGTTTAAAAGGCGCCGCCCTGGCCGCCATCGCCCACTGGCTCCAGGACAACGGGTTTCTGCCCATCGAAGCCCTTATCGAAGCCGCCGGCCGCCACAAGCACGGCGACAAGATGAAGGTCATCATCGACAAGGCCATCGCGGCCTAGCGGCAATTACTTACCCAGGACACCGGTAATCCTCTTTGCGCATCGTCTTCTTCGATATCGACAGTCTGAGGCCCGACCACCTGGGTTGCTACGGTTATGGCCGGCCAACCTCCCCCGCCATCGACGAGATCGCCGCGCAGGGCATGCGTTTCGACCGGTACTACTGCGCGGACTCTCCCTGCATGCCGTCGAGGCACGGATGGATCACCGGCCGTTTCGGGATCAACAACGGCGTGGTGACCCACGGCGGTCCCGCCTCGAAGCTGCATATCCTGGAACAGCGGTACGGCGGGCCCGACGAGCGGAACCAGCTGGTCCAGAGAAGACTGCGCCAGCACGTCTACGACACGGTCTGCTTCTCTAATTTCCCCACCCGGCACTGCGCGACCTGGTTCGGGCTGGGTTGGTCGGAGTTCCATTCGCCCAACCTGAAGACGGGATCGGAGACGGCGGACGAAGTCAACGAGGCCGTGCTTCGCTGGATCGCCGCGAACGGCGGCCGGGACGATTTCCTGCTGTACATCAACTACTGGGACCCGCACCGGGTCTACGAAGCGCCCCGCGACGGGTTCGACCGCATGGCGGCCCAACCGCCGGCGGTGGACTGGCCCGACGAAGAAGCGATACGCGGCCACCAGGATATCGACGGATGGTTTACCGCGTCCCACCTCTTTCCCGGGGACCGGCCGAGCCCCACGGCGAACATGCCGGACGCCATCCGGAACACGGACGACCTGAATCACATGGTGACCGGGTATGACGCGGAAATCCGCTACTCCGACCATCACGTTCAGCAGGTGCTGGACGCCCTGGGCGACCTGAACGACACCGCGGTCATCATCTCGGCGGATCACGGCGAAGCCATGGGGGAGCACGGCATCTACGGCGATCACGTCTGCGCCGATGAGTGCATACACCGGATTCCGCTAATCATCAAGTGGCCTGGGGTGACGCCAATCGGGTCCTCCTGCGGCGATCTGCTATACAACGTGGATCTCAGCGCCACCCTGATCGACCTGGTCGGCGGGGAAGTGCCGGAATACTATGACGGACGGTCCTTCGCGGAGGGACTCGCCACCGGACAGTGCCGCCTGCACGACTACCTGGTCTGGGGCCACGGGCTGTACACGCTGCAGCGTGCGGTGCGGACGCCCGACCACCTCATGATCAGGACTTACGACGACTTCGGATACCGGTTCGACCCGGTGGCCCTGTACGACATGCGGAACGACCCGTACCAGACGCAGAACCTGGCCGATCACCAACCGGAAATCCTGCACAGGATGGATCACTATCTGTCGGAATGGCTGCACGAACAGCGGGTCAAGCCCTACGCCATCCCCGATCCCATGGAGGTCGTGTGGCAGGAACGCCAAACTCCGTAATCACGTCGCGGTCCCTCGCCACGGGCCTCGTCCTGGCCATCGTCCTCAACCTCTGGGTGACCTACGGGACCTATATCCTGCACTCGTCCCGCATGTCGGTGGCCCACCTGCCCATCTCCGCCCTGGCCCTGTTTCTGCTCGTCGTATTCGTATACAATCCCTTCGTCCGGGGCATCGCCCAAAGGGCCGCCTTCACCGGCCGCGAACTGGCGCTGATCTTCTGCATCCTGCTCATTTCGAGCCTTATACCCGGCAAGGCCTTCGTTTCGTACTTCCTGACCATCATTTCGACGCCCTTTTATTTCGCCCAGCCCGAGAACCAGTGGGTGGAGCTGTTCCACCCCTATCTTCCGGGATGGCTCGTGGCGAGCAACCAGAACAACGCCATGGGATGGTTCTACGAAGGATTGCCTCCGGGCGGGACCATACCCTGGTCGCCCTGGATCATACCCGTTGCCTGGTGGATGAGCTTCTTCGTCGCGATATTCGTCGTCGGCGCCTGCGTGGCGACCATATTCCGGAAACAGTGGGTGGATTACGAGCGGCTCACCTTTCCGCTGGTACAGGTCCCCCGGGAGCTCATTGCCGGGGACCAGTCGCCCGGCCGCTGGCCGAACCTGGTCTACGACCGCCTCTTCCAGATCGGATTCGGCCTCGCGCTGGCCGTCGCGGTCTGGAACATCTTCTCCTTCGCCCTGGTCGTACCGCAGCTGCCCGTGGGCACCTTCTTGGAGACGCCGCTCCAGCTGAGCCCGATGTTCCCCTCCATCCCCCTGCGCATCAGCCCCTACATGCTCTGCTTCGGGTATTTCATCAACATCGACATCCTCCTGAGCATCTGGGTCTTCTTCATGCTGGGTCTCTTCGAGATCGGCGCGCTGAATTTCATCGGGCTCAACACGGCCAGCAGCGGTCCCGGCGGCAGCGGCGGCGTCAACGCCCAGTTCTTCGGCGGGTTCCTCGTGTACGTGGGGTACAGCCTCTGGACCGCGCGTCGGCACCTGGAGGGGGTGTTCAGAAAAGCGTTCGGACGTGATGCCGGGAATGAAGTCGGACCGGACGATTCGAAGGAGCTCGTATCATACCGGACCGCCGTGATCGGGTTGCTGCTGGGATCCGCCTTCATCTGCGCCTGGCTTTACCAGTCCGGTCTGTCTCTGCCGGTCATGGCCGTGTTCCTGGCCTTCCTGTTCATTCTCTACTTCGGCACCACGAAGGTCATCGCGGAAACGGGCGTGGTGTTTCTCGACCTGCCCGTGAACGCCCACCAGATCACGGTGCTGTCCCTGGGATCTGGAAATGTGCCGGGACCGAGCCTCACGTCACTGGGCCTGGCGAGCGCCTACGCGCGGAACTGGCGCGGACTGGGGATGGGATCGGTCGTGCTGGCCGACCGCCTGACCGATGGCTTCTGGCCGCGGAAGAAGGGGCTGCTGCTCGTGCTCACCGCCACCTTCCTGGTGAGCATGGTCACGGCGCTGGCTTACTCGATCCAGTCGGGATATGCGATCGGGGCGTACAACTTCGGAGGCGGGGCGTTCACCAATCTGAACACACACTACTATGAAGAGATCGTGACCTGGATGAAGAACCCGCTGTCCCTGGGGCAGAACGAGCCCTGGTTCATGGCGGCGGGCGCGGTGATCTTCCTGGCCCTGCTGAAACTCAGGCACTGGCTGGTCTGGTGGCCCCTCGCCCCGGTGGGATTCGCCATCTGCTTCGCCAGCAATATCCGGGACTCGATCCTGTCCGTCTTCCTCGCCTGGCTCGTCAAGTTCATCCTGCTGAAGGTCGGCACGAACGCATACCGCACGGGCCAGCGGTTCTTCCTGGGCGTGCTGCTAGGATACACCCTGGGCATCGTCCTGTCCTTCATCGCCGATGCCCTGTTCTATCCCGGACAGGGCCACATGATGCACGACTGGTAGCAGGCGGTTACCGGCCGCTAGTACGTACTCTTCGCCGTCGTCAGGGGACACCACCGCGAGGCCTGCAGCCAGTGCAGCAGCGTGCGCAGTGCCTCCGGCGTGCCGATCTGTTCAAGGGCGATGGCGGCCTGGCCCTGCACGTACCGGTTTTCATCGTAGCACGCGTCCGCGAGATGCGGAATGGCCGTCTGGGCCTCGTCCCCGAACCGGGCCAGCGCGTAGGCGCTCCTGGAACGCACCTGCTCGTCCTCGTCCTTCATCATGCCGACCAGCGCGGGAACGGACGCATCCGCGGCCAGCTTGATCTGGCCCAGGGCATCGGCCACGTTTTGGCGGACAAAGGGCGACGGGTCGTCTGTCAGATCTGCCAGGCGCCCCGCAACCGAAGGGTTGTGGTGCCGGATGTCTCCGAGGGCGTAGACCGCGTAGCCCCGGACGCGTTCGTTTCCGTGTCCGAGCAGGGAGACCAGCGGTTCGACGGCCGCGGCGCCCAGCGCGCCGAGCCCGTAGCACGCTTCCCGCCGGACTTCGTCCTGTTCGTGCTGAATCGCCTCGAGGAGATGCGGAAGCGCGGCCTCACCGCACTCCGCCAGGGTATAGGCCGCGTGCAGGCGCTTCTGTTCGAGTTCGTGGGTCAGATCGCCGGCGAGCGCTTCGACGTGTTCCGCGCCTTCCCGCCGGGTCCCGGCCGACCAGTTTCCGGCAAGCCAGTGCCACATGTTCCGCCACATGGCGCTCCGGGGATCTTCCGACAGGTTTCCGAGGTCGATATCATCGCATTGCCGGTTCCACCACGGGCGCTCGGGCTCCGACATCCGCGTGAACTGGAACTTCATCATGTACCGGACCTTGTCCGTCTGGTTCGGAAACGCCCGGTGCCATAGATCGAAGTGTATGATGGTAACGGTTCCCGCCTTGCCGCTTGCGGGGAACCCGTCGGGGACGGACCCGTTCCCGCCGACCGTCTCCTCGCGGGACTCGACGTAGTGGCTGCCCGGTATCACCCCCGTCGGACCGATTTCCACCGGGGTGTCCTGGGGATAGTACATGGCCATGATCCAGCGCGGATGGTGGTCCCGCACCTTGGTATATCCCCAGTAGCTGTCCTTGTGCCAGGCGCCTCCCCGGCTGTTCGGCGGGTTCACGTGCGGGTGGCGGTGGGCGTGCATGACGTAGTCCGGTCCAAGCAGGCTCGTCAGCGCGCCCTGCACCCTGGGATCGTCGTAGACCTGTTGGATCTCGGGCACACGAGGCAGCAGGTTGTTTCCCGGATTCCCGTCTTCGTCGATGATCGCCTTCGTTTTCTCGTATATGTCATCATGCAGCGCGGCCGGCTTTTCCACGCTGATCACGTGATAGCCGTTCACGATGAAGTCGCGCATGGCGTCATCGTCGAAAAGGTAGGTTCTGTCCACCATGAGTCACTGCTCCTTTTTAGTATGGCTCCCTTTGGCATGGCGGCCGGCCAGGACGGTCGCCATCCACGATGGTCGACATGACGGGCCCCACACGGTTCGTTCGAGTCGCGATAGCGACCAGATGCAATCTTTCATCCATCAGTGAAGCAGACCGACATATCTTCAAGAAACGCTTCAGGTTCCACGGGTTTAAACCGGTTCTCGAACCACGGCCGGGAGGTCATTTCCGTGTCGCCAAGCTTCTCCACGCTTCCACGAGGCAGACGTTCCAGGCTCTCCCTGATGACGTCCGCGGCAGACCCCGATGCCCGGACTTCCAGGTTCCCATCCTCGCAGTCGTAAAACCAGACGGATTTCAGCCTTCCGCTCAACAGTCTGTACGCATAATGCGAAAGCGGTTCATCCACGGTACCGGGTTTGAATGAAGCCGGCCAGAACAGGCGGTTGACCTGGAGGCGGAATGCCGTCTCGAGCATGCCGGCCGGCGTCGCCGGACAGAGATGCCAGTTGGTTTCCGGCCAGACGTCAAGCCATCCCCAGGCACTTCCCATCTCCGGGATGGAGAGGTCCCGGTCACCGCTTCGCGTGTGAACGCGCCCATCCCGTCCCCCGATGAACACGTGATGCTGGGGATAATTGAAGAACTCGCTCCCTTGCAACCGGAGGCAGTCGTAGAACCCGGTCGCCAGGCCGAGGACGGCGCCGGCCAACCCGAACACGCCGTCTTCCAACCGGGGTGAGACCAGTCCCACGCGGTCCTGCGGATGGTAATCGGGATACGCTTCGGAAAAGGACAGGACTTCCGACTTCGAATCCTGCCGCCGGCGATAGAAGAAGTTCGATTGCGTTATGCGTTCGCTGGTATGCAAAACATCACCCGTTTCGCACGTATGATGTTCCTTATTGATTCGCCGCGTAATTACCGGACTAGCCGGCTGCGCGTCAAGCAGAATATCCCAGGCTCATGCGGTTACGGGACCGAGTCCACGACGGTTTCCGGATGCTCGTCCAGCTTCAATTCGACCATCTCGATACCGGATTCCTCCACCAGCCAGTCATACACCTTTTCGACGGACTTCGTGTAGGCGTACTCCTCTGCGTAGACCACCCGGCGAATCCCCGCCTGGATGGACTTTTTAAGACAGCCCAGGCAGGGCTTGTTGGTCGTGTAGAGCGTGGCGCCGCTCGTCGACGACCCGTGGCGCGCGGCGAAGACGATGGCGTTTTCCTCGGCGTGTATGCAGACGCATTCGTCGAGGTTCGCGCCGGACGGCCCGTCCGAGTTGCATCGCTTGCATCCGCCGTCGAAGCAGTTGGGTATGCCCATGGGGGTGCCGTTGTAGCCCGTGCTGGTGATGATCTTTTCGTTCACGATCACGGCGCCGATGTGCCGGCGAATGCAGTTCGATCGCGCCGAAACGGCATAGGCGATGCGCAGGAAATACTCGTCCCAGGAGATTCTATCCATTCACTGCTCCTTCACCGGTTGAGATCCCTTCAGAAACCGTTTGTAGTACGAGTGGGCAAGGAACGTCACCGGCAGCGCGATCAGCAGCCCCAGGATACCCAGCAGTTTTCCCCAGATGGACAGGGAAAGGAGGATCACGGCCGGGTTGAACCCGGTTGCCTTGCCCATAATTCTGGGCACCAGGATGGCGTCCTGGATGACCTGTACGACGGCGAACACGGCCAGGACGAGGACGAGCATGATCCAGATGCTCTCGCCGGCGCCCAGGGCTCCGACAATCGCGAAAAGCACCGCCGGGATGAGGCCCACGACCTGCAGGTAGGGCACCATGTTGAGCAGCCCGATGAAAAGGCCCAGCAAAATCCCCATGGGCAGGCCGATCAGCCAGAAGCCCAGCGCGAAGAGCAGTCCGACGATGAAGGCGATGAGGGCCTGGGCGCGGAAATAGACCCGCATGGCCCTCGTAAAGTCGGATACGACGTCGAGTACGACCTGCCGGTACTGGTCGGGGATCAGTTCCTTCCAGCCTTCGGAGATCTCGTCGAAGTCCAACAGGATGAAAACCAGGTAGAGCAGGATGACGATGACGACCGCGAGCCCGATGATGAAGCTGATGGTGCCTGAGAATACCCCCCAGATGCCGGGCAGGACCTGTTGAAAGAACAGCCGGATGTTTTCGAAGTTCAGCAGCTGGACCAGTTCTTCAAACCGGACCAGGTCCGCGATGTATATCCTGATTTCCTCCGGAACATAGTCCTGCAGTCTCGCCTGCCACTGGTCCGCGTCCACCAGCCCGGAGAGCAGCCGCTGCATCTGCGCGACTTCGGACACGACCATCGGGATCAGGAGGGAAAGGAACAGGACCACGGCGGCGAGGATGATCGTCAGGCTCAGCAGTACGGAGACGATTCGTTGCTTGAAGGGCAGTTTCCGTTGCAGCCAGGAAGTCAGGGGATTGATCAGGTAGGCGAGCAGCAGTGCGACGGCAAAGGGTATGAGCACGTCGCTCAGATAAGCGACAAGGGTGATCAACAGCCAGATCACGCCCACGGCGATTGCGATGCGGACTACGCGGTCGAAGGTAATGGGGCTTTCGGACAGCATGAGCATGACCCGGGATGGAACACCGATCTTGACGAAAACGCCGTGTAATCAAGTAGGCGCGGTGATGGCGGATGTCAAGCAAATACAGGACGACGGACAATCTCTTGACCTGCCTTCGCCGGCGGGCCTATATTGACCGCTCATCGACGGTACAGACGACTCAGAATCAGCTAACCCCGGAATCCCATGCACAAGGTACTTTCCGTACTTTCCGTCCTGCTGCTGGCCGCGGCCATCCTGGCGCCGGCCGGTGTTTCCCATGCCCAGTACACGAATTCCGTCGGCGTCGCGCTTCCGGCCGACGCGGCGCCGCCCGACCGGCAGGTATTCCGGGTGATGAGCCCGGAACCGCGCAGCCTCGACATCCAGATCAATCTGTACGACGGGGAATCCACGCTCCTCCCCTTCGAGACCCTGCTCATCCGGGACGAACTCTGGCAGCCCATTCCAGGCGCCGCCACCCACTATGACGTCTCCGACGACGCCATGGAATGGACGTTCCACCTGCGGCCCGGCGCCCGGTGGAGCGACGGCAGGCCCGTAACGGCCCACGACTTCGTCTTTGCTTTCAGACGGATGCTGGATCCGGCCAACGCCAATCCCTACGCCTTCTTCTACTACGACATAAGGAACGCGAAGGCCATCAGCCTCGGAGAGATCACCGACCTGACCCGGCTCGGGGTCCGCGCCGTCGACGATCTCACACTCCAGGTGGAAATGGAGCGCGGCGCGCCCCATTTCCCCCACGTGGTATCCTTCGGACTGGCGTACCCGGCGCCGCGCTGGGCCGTGGAAAAACACGGACGGAAGTGGACCGAGGTCGACAATATCGTGTCGAACTCCGGTTTCAGGATGGCCGAGTGGGCCACGGGCAGCCACATGACCTTCGTCCCCGATCCCATGTACAACGGCCCCCACAAGCCCCTGCTGGAAAAGGTCATCCATCCATTCCGCTACGCGGCGGCACAGACCGTCCTGGCCTATGAGAACAACGAGGTGGACGTGGAGACGGTCGATATCAACGACATGGACCGGATAGAACGGCATCCCGTACTGAGCCGGGAACTCGTGAAGACGCCGGGAAGAACGACCTGGTACCTGTTCTTCAAGGTAGCGGAGCCGCCCTTCGACGACATCCGCGTGAGAGAAGCCTTCGCCCGGGCGCTGGACCGGGACGCGATTTGCCGGGTCGTCCTCAGGGGCGCGGCGGCGCCGGCCTATTCCATGATGCCGCCCGACTTCAAGGAATACAACGGCGACGCGATGAAACCGTACCAGGCATTCGATCCGGCCCGCGCGAAGGCGCTGATGCGTGAGGCCGGCTATCCGAACGGCAGGGGGTTTCCGAGACAGGAAATGTGGTTGCGCGCGCCGACGCCGTCCATGAAGATGGCCGGCGAGGCCATTCAAAGCATGCTGATGGAACACCTGGGGGTCAACGTCACCGTTCGTACGCTCGACCGGACGGCCTACATGAGCAAGCTGTACAACTGGGAAATGGACTTCGGCTTTCTCCGGTTCGTCGCCGATTACATGGATCCACGCAACATGCTCGACATGACGTGGCACTCCCAGCCGAAAGGCGCGGGACGGCACGACTGGGCACGGCCCGAATTCGACGCGCTGGTCGAGAGAGCCGGGGCCGCACTGGACCCGGCCATGCGAACGGACCTCTACAGGCAGGCGGAGGAGATACTCGTGGGGGACTACGCCGCCGCCTTCGTCTTCCATCCCCTGACGCTTCAGCTCCGCAAGTCCAGCCTCAAGGGCTATTCCAGGGATTACGACGGGATCGTGGGCGCCCTCATGTATTCCCGGCTATACAAGACACGGGAGTAGGGGAGAGTAACACCGAATACCGTTCACCGTTCAGACCGAGGGAACCGGACAGGCGACCCGCAACGCGCCGGGCACCGCGATGATCTCCGCGGGAGTCTCGCCTGCGGGCTCGCCGTCGGCGAACAGTACGACCGGCCGCTCCGTTTCCATGCTCAGACGGCCCGTCCTGTAGGAAAAGATGTCGGGGTGGGTCAGGTGTCCGCCCCAGTATACCCGGGGAAACACGCGCAGGATGCGGCCCGCGCTCATCATGCGAACGAGGCAGATGTCGAGGGCACCGTCCACCGGGCTGGCGTTCGGCACGATCCTGATCCCGCCGCCGTACGTGCTGGTATTCCCGGTGGCCGCGAGCAGGACCGTCTGGTCGATGGTGCCGAAGTCTCCGGTCATGCGCAGGGCCACGCCGCGATAGACGCGAAGCATGCGCGCCAGGCCCCAGAGATAGGCCGCCGTGCCCTTGAACGGAACCTGCCCTTCGTACACCAGCCTGGCCACCTCCGAATCGAATCCCAGCGTCACCACCGTCGCGAAGTACCGGTCGTTCACCTTGCCCAGGTCGAAGGGACGGACATAGCCCTGCTGCAGGACGGATGCGGCCTTTTCGGGCGGGGACGGTATCTCCATCGCCCGGGCGAAATCGTTGCCGCGTCCGCAGGGCAGGATGCCGAGCGCGACGTCCGTTCCGGCCAGCCCGTTCACCACCTCGTGGACGGTTCCGTCGCCCCCGCAGGCGGCCACGCAGGCATACCCCTCCTGCACCGCTTCCGCCGCGAATGCTTCCGCCTCGCCCCGGGCCGAGGTAGGGCGGATCTCGACGTCCGCATGGTTTGCGGCCAACAGGTCCCGCACCCGCTCCGCGTATCTCATACCGCGTCCGCTGCCCGATGTCGGGTTCGCGACGATAAGCGTCTTACCGGTCATTTACTTTCTCCAGACGAAGTCGACTGCGCCGACCCCGCGCGCGGCGCAACACATCCCTGGACCCGGATGCGCCCGGCCGGAGCCCGGAAGCGCCCGGCCGGAGCCTGGTAGCGCCCGTCGGGTCCCCGGACCGAACATCTTGACAGGGGCAGGCCCCCGTCCTAAGATAGTGGGCTGGCCGGACAAAGCCAATGCAACCCACCGGATTGAAGGTCGCAAGGACGTATATCGCGCAAGGACCTACACCGAACAAGATCGAAATCGTCCATCATCCGGACCACGGTATGACTGACTACAGAAGGCTCTTCGATTTGACCGGCCGAAACGCGCTGGTCGTCGGCGGCGGTAGCGGCATCGGCCGCAGTTCGGCCCGGTGCCTGGCCCAGTTCGGCGCCCACGTGGTCTGCGCGGACGTGCGGCAGGTGGCGGCAGAATCCGTCCTGGCGGAGATTCGCAAGGACGGCGGCTCGGCCGAAGCGGTAACGCTGGACATGCGAGATACGGGTCAAATTCAGCGCGTGCTCGACCGGATTGCTCCCCCGGACGTCCTCGTCAGCACGCCCGGCGTCAACATACGCAAACCGCTCCTCGAGTACACCGACGAGGAGTACGACCGGGTCGTCGACCTCAACCTGAAAGGCACCTTCCGCCTGGTGCGCGAAGTCGCCCGGTCCATGTCCGAGAAGAGCGGGGGCAGTATCATCGTCTTCTCGAGTATTCGATCACAGGTCGTAGAGCCCGGCCAGGGCGTCTACGCCGCGACTAAGTCCGGCGTGGTGCTCATGATCCGCGCGCTGGCGGCCGAACTCGCCGACCGGGGCGTGCGGGCCAACGCCATTGCCCCGGGCGTGGTGGACACACCGCTGACCGCCCAGATCAAGCAGCATCCGGAGTGGTACGGCGCGTACGCCGACAAGACGATGCTCCGGCGATGGGCCAGGCCCGAAGAAATCGCGGGTGCCGTCCTCTACCTGGCTTCGGACGCCAGTTCCTACACCACCGGTTCCGTCATGTTCGTCGACGGAGGGTGGACGGCGGCGGACGGCCGCTTCGATCCCTTCGGGGGCTGACAGCCGTACAACGCACCCACGCTAGTTCATCCGAATCCCATCCCCGGCGACCCGATGCCATTCCTGAACATCCTGCTCGACATCATCGCCCCGATTTTCGTCCTCATCTCCCTCGGCTACCTGTTTCAGAAGAAATGGCATTTCGACATGCAGGCCCTGACGCGGGTCCTGCTGTACCTGGTCATGCCCGCGACCCTCGTCGTATCCCTTACCCAGTCCGAACTCTCCGCCGATTTCGTCTGGGACACGAGCGTGTTCTGCCTGCTCATGCTGGTCGCGCTCTATGTCTTGAGCCTGGCCGGCTCCCTGATCATGCGGTACCGGAAGGACATGAAGCAGGCCTTCAGCCTGTCGGTCATGTACTACAACAGCGGCAATTACGGCTTTCCGGCCAGCGAACTGGCCTTTCCCACGCTGGGCCTGGCCGTGCAGTCCATCGTCCTGGCCGTCCAGAACTTTCTCGTGTTCACCCTGGGGCTGTTCTTCGTCTCGGTCGGCCACATTTCAGCCCGGAAGGCGTTCCTGCAGTCCTTCAAGATGCCTTTCGTATACGCGCTGATCCTGGCCTTCGCCATCCGGAACTTCGGCCTGCAACTCCCCGGCTTCGTCTGGCTTCCCATCGAATACCTGGCCGAGGCGCTCGTTCCCATGGCCCTGGTCACCCTGGGCATGCAGCTGGCCCGGACCCGCATCACGCAGGCGTGGCAGGCCAGCCTGGCCTCCCTGGTATGCCGCCTGGTGATTTCCCCTCTGATCGGCTACGGACTCGTGCTTCTGCTGGACATCGATCCCAGGATCGCCCCGATCCTGGTGGTGTCCACCAGCTATCCCACCGCGATCAACACCGTGCTGATCGCCCTGGAATTCGGCAGCAGGGAGGACTTCGCGGCCAACGCCGTGTTCCTGTCCACTGTCTGCAGCATCTTCACGGTCGCGGTGGTGATCTTCCTGGTCAGGTGAGTGCCGGCCGGGCCGGTGAGCACGCCGGCCGGTCGTAGGATGTCTCCGCCTCAGACGTATCCGTCGCGGTCGCCGTACACCCGGGCGCCCTTGCTGACGGCCGTTGAGAGAGCACCCAGCGGTTTGTCGGACCCCGGGTACCGGTCATCGTGGGACGTGCCGTTCTCGAGCTTGAGCACGCCGCGGGGACACACGGCCGAGCAGACCCCGCATCCCACGCAGGAAGACCGGACGATGTTCTCTCCGCGCTCGGCGTAGGCCCGCACGTCGATCCCCATTTCGCAATAGGTGGTGCAGTTGCCGCAGGACATGCACTGGCCGCCGTTGGTCGTGATGCGGAAGCGGGAGAAGAAGCGCTGGATGATACCGAGCACCGCGGCCATCGGGCAGCCGAAACGGCACCAGACCCGGTTTCCGAGGACGGGATAGAACCCCACGCCGATGACGCCCGCGAAGACCGCGCCGATGTAGAAACCGTACCATTGCTGCAGTGGGGCGGAAATGCTGCTCAGCGCGCCTTCGGACGTGCTGCTCACCCAGAGCACGGCCGTCGTCAGGATGATCAGCAGGAGCACGGCATAGATGATCGCCCGTTCGATCTTCCACGACACGGTCGACTTGGGCGTCAGGTGCCGCCAGGGATCGCCGAGGGTCTCGGCGAGTCCGCCGCATCCGCATACCCATGAGCAATACCACCGCTTGCCGTAGTAATAGGTCAGCACAGGCGTGGCGATGAAGGAGCAGACCGCGCCCCAGAACACCATGAAAGAGCCCAGGGCGCCCGGACTGTTGACGAGGTAGTCCACGGTGCCGGGGAACAGGTAGTCGTACTTCAGCGGCCAGAAGTAGCTGAAATAGAACTCCGGTTCGTTCAGGGCGCGGAGTAAATGGGGCAGTATGAAGGCCAGCACCAATTGAAAGAACATGACCGAAATGGTCCGGATGATGTGGTAGCGGTTGTGGCGGTACCGCATGAACATGCGGAAACCGAAGAGCACCACGGCCATGGTGTAGAGAAACCCGTAGAGAAACCACTGGTTCGCCGGTTGCCCCGACAGGACCAGCGAGAGCGGCTCGACGAGCGCGATGGCGCGCGCCAGGTATTCGGGCCACCAATACAGCACGACGTAGAATCCGGTGAGCGCGATGCCCAGCGCCCAGGCGATCGCGCCGCGGTGCGTGGTGTTTCCGAACATGATACCGTCGTGCTTGATACCGGGCACGGTGTCCTTGTAGGCGAACCAGGCGTAACCGATCGTACCGGCCGACAACAGGCCGAAGGAGAGCAGGAAGGGCGTCCAGGCGCCGGCGAGGGGCATACTGCCGAGCAGGGAGACGGCGAGTGCGAGGAAACCCAGTCCGATCACGCCGGCGGAGACCATCAGGCCCGGGTTCCTGGGCGCCTCGGCCGCGGAGGCGGGTTCACCGAATCCGTCGGCCTCTTCGTCGTAGAAGTACGCGATGGTCTCCGGGTCGATCAACGTCGTTCCAGCGGGCGGTGTGCTCATGCGAGTTGCTCCTTTAACGAGCGAACGATTTCCGTCTCGTGGCGGACGAAAAATTCCGGATCGAAGTTGGCTTCTTCCAGGTGGTCCAGGACGTACTCCACGGTGCGCCGCTCGGCGATCCAGCGTTCGCACACCTCGTGGCGGGCGCGTATTCCCATGAAATTGAAGGCCTTGATGCAGCCGTCGACGCCGACGACGCGGACGGCGTGGCGGTGGGAGGGATGTTCCCAGTACAGGTGCTGCTCGCCGGGCTGTGGTGTGCTCAGTATCATGCCGTAGGTCTGGTATTCCAGGTCGAAGAACTTGGCCGAATTGAACCAGATCCCCGGATCGTATGCCGTATCCTCCCCGGCCAGCACCTCACCGGCCGCCTTGCCCTGTTTCTTTCCCGTATACCAGACCTGCTGGATCAGGTTGCGGCCTCCGTTCCGGCTGACGATTTCCGCGCAGTCTCCGGCGGCGTAGATGTCGGGGATATTGGTGCGGAAGGAATGGTCGACGAGGACGCCCCGGCCGGTTTCGATGGGGGTCGACTTGACCAGGTCCGTATTGGGCGATACGCCCGGCGTCAGGCCGACGAGCTGGCAGTCGATCCGGTCGTCGAACTCGGTGACGACCGCTTCGACCCTGCCCGAGCCGTCGTCCACGATCTCCTTCAGGTTGGTCTCCCGGATCAGGCCGATGCCCTGCTCCTCGATCAACCGGTTGATCATGCCCGACTCCTCCATGGGCAGGATGTTGCACCAGTAGGACGACTCGCGGATGAGAAAGGTGACGTGGATGTGCCTCGAATGGAGCATCTCGGCCAGTTCGATGCCGATCAGCCCGCCGCCGACGATGACCGCTTGACGGGCCTGCTCCGCGTTCTTGTAGAGCTGGCGCAGGTCTTTCAGGTTGTACAGGCCCTGAACGCCCTCGAGGTCCTGCCCCAGCCAGCCAAACTTGTTGGACTTGGCGCCGGTGGCGATCAACAATCGGTCATAGGGCAGCCGACCGTTCCGGTGCAGCACCAGCTGCTTGTCCTCGATATCGATGCCGGTGACCCAGTCCCTGACGAGGTCCAGGCGCTGGTCGCGCCAGAAACGGTCCTCGAAGGGTTTCGTCGCCTCGTAGGTCATGTGCCCCATGAAGATGTACATGAGGGCGGGGCGGGAGTAGTGGAAGGCCGATTCACCCGATACCAGCGTGATCTTCCAGTCCGGCTGAAGCTGCCTGAGCCGCGTGGCGGCCGTTACGCCGGTTACGCCGTTCCCAACGATCACGGTGTGCAATGGTCCACCTCCGTCAGGCCGTTCGCCCATAGAACAGTTTCTGTACCTCCCGGCTGTTGCGGACATTGGGCCGGTCCTTATAGCAGAACGCGGCGACGTACCGGGTTACCGGACCCTCGACGGGAGTCACCCGGTGCATGGACCGGTAGCCAACGAAGAGGATGAGCGTGCCGGGTTTCACCGCGAGCGTACGAATGTCGGGGTAGCTGCCACGCAGCACCTGGTCCACGATCTCGTAGCCGTCTCCGTCCGCGGGACGTACGTCCGGGGCGTACTCGAAAACACCGCCCGCTTCGGGCGCCTGCAGCATCAGGGTGGTCGTCGCCTCGGATTCGTCGAAGTGCCAGCCGTGATTCTGGCCCTCTCGCATCACGTTTACGGTCAGCGCGGCCAGCGGGTCCGCCATCCGGTAGTAGTGCTCCTTGTCGAGTACATCGGCGACAAAGGACAGAAGCGGATCCCAGGCGTACAGCCGGGGCAGACCGTCGGAGGGGCGGAACTGGTCGAAGGCGACCGAATCCAGCTCCGTGGCCTGGGGCCTCCGCCGCGGGTGGTCGGGCGGAAAGGCGTCGTCGTGTTCTTCCAGGTAGACGTTATGGGGTCTTCGGCACGGAAAGGCGTCCGGGGCGGCGCGGTCCACCTCGGCCACCATGCGCACCCGCGCTTCCTCCGTGACGAAGCCGGGCAGCAGGCAGGCGCTCTGGGCCGCCAGGTCGTCCCTGCACTTGGCGACCAGCGTGCGGTATGCGGCCGATCCGGGCTGGTGAATAGGGTAGGTCGTCGAGTCGATGAAGTCCAGCGCCGAATCGTTCACCTCGGGGTTCCTTTCCGCTTTGCGGTCTCGCCCGGTTGCGTCCGCCCGTGCCTGGCCGTGCCTGGTCGTGCCTGGCCGTGCCTGAACCTGCCCAGTCAGTCCCGCCTTGACTTCGGCGGGCCGTACCGGTAAAATGGACGTTCGTTTTCGACTTCTCTATGCCTGTGCCGGCGATAACCGCACCTGCCGGATGCGGCTGCCCGGCGGAACGACTTCTACCCTCAATATATGGCAATTCCGAGCGAGCAAAAAGAAAAGACTGGCCTGGTCCGCCAGCTTGGCCTTTTCGACACGACGATGATCATCATCGGCATCGTGATCGGATCGGGGATCTTCCTCACGACCGGCCTGATGGCCCGGGGCATACCATCCGCGTCGCTCATTCTCCTGGCCTGGCTGTTCGGCGGCCTGCACGCCCTAGCCGGCGCGCTGGCCTACGGTGAACTCGGAGCCGCCATGCCCCGTGCAGGCGGCCAGTACGTGTACCTCCGGGAAGCCTACGGCCCGTTCTGCGGATTCCTGTTCGGCTGGGTATCTTTCACCATGTACCTGACGGGCATCATCGCCGCCCTTGGCGTGGGATTCGCCGAATACGCGGGCTACTTCATCCCCGCGATCGGGATGACCAAGGTATTCTTCGAAACCGAAATCGCTCTGCCCGGCTGGACCTTTCCGTACGCCCTTTCCGCCGGGCACCTCTCCGCGCTCTTCCTCGTCCTCCTGCTCACGGTGGTGAACTACCGCGGCGTAAACTTCAGCAAGTACATCACAAACGTTTCCTCGGTGATCAAGGTCGCCGCGCTAGGGTTGTTCATCCTGTTCGGGCTTTGGACAGGGTCCGATCAGCCGATCGACTTTCGAATCAACGCGCAGGGGATCGACTTCGGGCAGTTGGTGGTCGCCTTCGGCGTCGCCCTGATCGCCGTGTCCTGGGCCTTTGCCGGCTGGGAGGAGGTCACCTTCGTCGCCGGCGAAGTCAGGCAGCCCGGACGGAATCTGCCGCGGGCCCTCGTCATGGGCACCGCGACCGTCACCATCGTCTACCTGCTGGTGAACTACATCTACCTGAAAGCTTTACCGGTGGGGGAAATGGCCGGGGTCGTCCGGGTAGGGGAAGCGGCCGCCAACGTGCTCTTCGGTGAAACCGGCGCCGTACTGCTGTCGGCCGCCGTCATCGTGTCCATCGTCGGCGCGCTGAACGCCACCGTCCTGGTGGGCCCCCGCGTCTATTTCGCCATGGCGAGGGACGGGCTGTTCTTCAGGCGGGCGGGATCGGTCCATCCCAGGTTCCGCACGCCGGGGCCGGCGGTGGTGTTTCAGGCGGCCTGGGCCTGCGTGCTCACCCTGAGTGGCACCTTCGAAGACCTGATCACCTTCGTCACCTTCGCCAATCTAATGCTGTGGATCGCCGGCGCCGCCGCGGTATTCACGCTTCGCAGGAAACGGCCCGACCTGCCCAGGCCCTACCGCGCCTGGGGCTACCCGGTCGTCCCCCTGCTGTTCATCGCCGGTTCCGCCGGTATTCTCGCCAACATGCTCTTCGAGACGCCCGTCGAATCCATCGCGGGTCTCGCGCTGACCGCCCTGGGTGTCCCCGCCTACCTGTTCCTGCGACGTCGCACGCCTGCGCCGTCAGCAACAGACAGCTAGGCCGGTCCGTCCGTGACTGGCTGGCCTGCGGGCGTCAATCGTGTTCTCCTGTCAGACAGGTCTGCCTCGACTGGGTTTCCTCGACTGGACCGCCAATCAGGGTATGTAGACCAGTCCGCCCGCGGGTCCGAGGGGGATGCCCATCGCCATCCAGGCCACGAGGAGAACCGTCCAGATGACGGCGAATACCACAGTGTAGGGAAGCATCGTGGTGATCAGCGTCCCCATGCCCCCCCTGGGCACGAACTGGCGCATGAAGACCAAGATGATCACCAGGTAGGGGTTCAGGGGCGTGATGATGTTGCTTACGGAGTCGCCGATCCGGTAGGCCGCCTGTGTCAGCTCGGGACTGATGCCCACCATCATGAACATGGGGATGAAGATCGGCGCGAATAGGGCGTACTTGGCGGACATGGAGCCAATCAGCAAATTGAACGCCAGCGTGACGAGGATAAAGGCGATCATCAGCATCCACGCCGGCATCTGCGCCTGGCCGAGGGCCTGGCCGCCGGCCATCGCCAGCATCTGGCCGAGTCCCGAATACTGGAAGTAGGCGATGAACTGGGCGGCGAAGAAGGCCAGGACGATGATCGGGGCCATGGTGGCGATCGTTTCGATGAGCAGCCGGGCCGCGTCCTTGTCGCTCTTGATAGCGCCTACCGAGATCCCGTACACGATGCCGGGCAGGATGAAACAGAAAAGCAGCAGGGGTACGATGGCCTCCACCCACCGGTCGAACAGACTGCCGGTGCCGTGCAGCGGAGCGCCGGGCCACAGGATCATGAACACGATGGCCGAAAGTACCGCCAGGAACGCCAGGGACGCCCGGGCCATGCCCCGCTTCTCCACGGCGGTCAGGGCGTGTTCTTCCGGACCGTCAGACGACGCGGGCGCGGGGCCGCCTTCCTCGGGCGGCTTGCCCGCCAGGCGCCGCTCGACGAACCAGGCCGTGACGAGCCATCCCGCCAGGGTCATGACGACCGTCGACACGATCATGAAATACCAGTTGCACGTGGCAGCGACCTGGTAGGCCGCGTCGATCGTCTGCGCCCCGGCCGTGGACAGGCCGGCCAGCAGTGGATCCAGGCCCGTCACGAAAAGGTTGGCGTTGAATCCCGCGGACACCCCCGCGAATACGGCGGCAAGTCCGGCCAGCGGCGACCGGCCAACCGCCTTGTACAGCGCGGCCGCGAGGGGTGGAAGTATGACGTATCCGGCGTCGAGCGTCATGGACGACATGATGCCGATGAAGACCATGGCCGGGGTCAGCAACCGGCCCGGGACCGCCAGCATGAACGCCTTGAGCAGGGCGCCGATCATGCCTGTCCGCTCCGCCACGCCGATGCCCAGCATCCCGACCAGCACGACGCCGAGAGGCGGAAACCGCATGAAGTTCTCCACCATGTTGGCCACGACCCAGAAGAGCCCGTCTCGGGAAAGCAGGCTGGTGGACCTGAAAGTCTCCCCCGTCTCGTGCCATTCCACGCCGGTCGAACCGTCGGGCAGGACCACCTGTTCCGGCAGGCGCTGGACCACGGTCCACTGGCCGCGGGCCGCGATGTCGGAGAGGACGATGATGAACAGTGCGCCGATCAGGAAGAGCGTCGCGGGATCCGGCAGGCGGTTCCCGACCCGCTCGATGGCGTCGAGGAATCCGCCTGTAGGTGCAGCGCCCGCGGGTGTCGCTCCCGCCGGTGCTGCGCCCGCGGGTGCCGGTTGCTGCTGCGGGGGTGGTTGCCGATTATCGGTATTCATGGCCCTTCCGTGGCGTTTATTGTGGCGAGAGGTACCGCCGAGGCGGGAGGCGCCGCCGTCGCGGGAGGCGCCGCCGTCGCGGGAGGCGCCGCCATCATGGTGATTCGGTCCGGCCTGCTCAGTGCGCGGATCTCGAAGACTTCGCCCGCAACAGGTCGTTCAGCGCAGCCTCCAGGTCCCCTTGTTCGAACTGGAAACCCGATTCCAAAAGCTGTTCGGGTACGACACGCGCGCTCGAGAGCAGCAGGTCGCTTCCCATTTGGCCGAACAACAGGCGGACGGCGAAGGCGGGTACCGAAAAAGGGGTCGGACGATGCAGCACCCGGCCCAGCGTCCGGGTAAATTCCGCGTTGGTGACGGGTTGCGGAGAAACCGCGTTCACGGGACCGGCCAGCACATCCGACTCCAGGGCGTAACGGATGACGGAAACCAGGTCGTCCCGGGTGATCCAGTTCATGTACTGGCGCCCGTCCCCGACCTTTCCGCCCAAAGCCAGCCGGAAGGGCGCACGCATGGCGGCCAGCGCGCCACCCTCCGGGGTCAGCACCATGCCGATGCGAAGGTTGACGACGCGGATCCCGGCGTCTCGGGCCGGTTCCGTCGCCGCTTCCCACTTCCGGCTCACCGTCGGCAGAAACCCGTCCCCCGGCGGCGACGCCTCCCCGAGCGGTTCGTCGCCTCGGTGGCCGTAATAACCGGTGGCCGACGCGCACACCAGGACCGAAGGCGGCGACGCCATCCCGGCGAGAAACGTGCACAGGTTGCGTGTGGGGCCGACGCGGCTGTCCCGGATCCGAGCCTTCTTGGCCTCGGTCCACCGTCCCAGGATCGACTCGCCCGCCAGATGGACAATGGCGTCAATGGAACCGGATTCGTCCCATTCAAAGACGCCTTCCGAGGTGGACCAATAGACCGCCTTGTCGCCGGCCAGGTCCCTGGACCGGACCATGCGAAGGACGCGATGGCCCCGCTGCTCGAGGCAGGGGATCAGCCGGCGGCCGATCAACCCCGATCCGCCGGTAACGAGTGTGGTCATAGTGTGGCGAAAGTTAAAACCGGCACGGCAAGGTGTCAAGGCCGGGGAGACCGCCCGACCTGGCTGCCCGGCCTCCCAGCCCGGCTAATGTGGTTTGACTCGCTTCGACGATTCCCGTAGTATCCAGATAGCGCGGTTGCGTTCCGTGCCGGTCGCCCGTAGACGCCATGGACCGGCCGCGCCTTGACTGCATTGACAGGAAGGGAAACCCGGACTGGAGCGCTGAATTCCCATGCACGTCTACCGGTTGCATCGCACGCAGATCCTGCCCGTATCCCTGGATGCCGCCTGGGATTTCCTGTGCCGGCCCGAGCACCTGCGCGACCTGACCTCTCCGGGTGTCCGGCTGACCGTGACTTCCGATCTCCCGGACCGCATGTACCCGGGTCTCCTCATCACGTACCGGCTCGGACTCTACTCGATGTTCTACTTTAACTGGGTCACGGAAATCACTCAGGCAGAACCACTTAGCTACTTTATTGATGAACAGCGATCGGGTCCGTACAGGTTCTGGCACCATGAACACCGGCTGCGTTCCGTGGAGGGCGGAGTGGAAATGGATGACCTGGTCCATTATGCCTTGCCATTTGGTGTGCTGGGCCGTATGGTACATGCGGCGATCGTGAAGAACCAGCTCAACGCCATTTTCGACTACCGGCGCGAAGCCCTCGCCGATAGATTCGGTACTCCCGTTCGCTGAGGGTTCATACGTTCCCAACGACCAACACAGACTGACTTCTCTCCGTAAATCCCCGGTACCATGAACGACCTCATTATCGTACTTCTGCTGGTCGCGTTCAACGGCTTCTTCGTAGCCGCGGAATTCGCCCTGGTCAAGATCCGGATGGCCGAAATCGAGGTCATGGTCCAGGATGGAAGCCGAATCGCGCAGACCGTCCGGAATATACTGCAGAACCTGGACACCTATCTTTCCTCGTGCCAGCTGGGGGTAACGCTTGGAAGCCTGGGCCTGGGCTGGTTCAGCGAACGGACGGTGGCCGCCCTGCTGGAACCGCTCGTGCTGTCACTGGGTTTTTCCGCGGCGACCGCCCATCTCATCGCGATCCCGCTCGCTCTCGTGGTGATGACTTTCCTGCTCATCACGGCCGGCGAGCTCGTGCCCAAGTTCGTCGCCCTGCAGAAGTACCGGCAGGTGGCGCTGGTCATCGGCATTCCCCTCGTCGTGTTCTACCGGGTGTTCAGGCCCTTCATCTGGCTGCTGAACGTAAGCGCGAATCTCATGCTTAGATGCCTGGGCATCCGGGTGATCGACGCGCACGGGGAATCGTTCACCGAATCGGAACTGCGCATCGCCCTGGTCAGCATGGTGGCCGGCGGGCACGTCTCCCGTCGGGAACGCCGGATCATGGAAAACGTGCTCGACCTCGAGGAAAAGGTGGCCCGGCGCTACATGCTACCCCGCAACCAGATCGTGTTCGTGAACCAGAACGACCCCACCGAAGAGAAACTGCGCGTCGTGGCCGAATCCGGACACACGCGCTTCCCGCTCTGTGACGAGGATCTGGACCAGATCATCGGGATCATTCACGTCAAGGACCTCATGAAGGGCCTTTACGACGAAGACCAGTTCGCCTCCCTGGAAAGTATCGCCCGCGAACCGCTGTTCCTGCCCGAGACCATCCGCCTCGACGCGCTGCTCCTGGAGTTCCAGCGGCGCAATTCCGTACTGGCCGTCCTGGTGGACGAGTTCGGAACGGTTTCCGGGATGATCACGCTGGAGAACGTACTGGAAGAACTGGTGGGCCCGATTCAGGATGAATTCGACAGCGAAGCGCCGCTTATCGTGCGGACGGGACCTCACCGGTTCGAGGTCGATGCCAGTTGCCCCGTCGACCAGGTCGTCCGCGCCTGCGGCCTGGAACTGCCCGATGAACTGACTTCGGATACCACGGGCGGGGTCATGACCGAACTGCTCGGCCACATCCCCAGGCAGGGAGAACAGGTCCGCGCCGGCACACACCTGATGACGGCGCTGCGCGTGGAGCCGACCCGCGTCCAGCGGCTCAGGATCGACCGCATGGCCGGCATGCCCGATGCGGCGGATGCGAATGCGGGAAACGGTCAGGGGTAAGCGCTACTCAACCCGGCCGAGCCGGTCCGGAGAGGAAGCCTCGTCCAGTCTGCTTCGCATCTCGGGGGGCAGTTGCCAACCCGCTCCGCCGCAAACCTCTTCCACGTGTTCCGGCAGGTCCGGCCCCGTCATGGCGGCCGTCACCTCGGGATGGTCCAGGATCCACGCGAAGGCGACCTGCGCGGGGGTTCTACCGAGTTCCGCGGCCACGTCGATCAAGGTGGCGACGAGATCATCGACGGCCGGGGTCATGATCTTCCTGAACCGATCGACGTCCTTCGCCCAGGCCGAACCCGCGGGGGGATCCTCGCCCCGTCTGCACCGGCCCGTAAGCAGGCCGACGGCGATTGGGCTGTACGTCATCATCCCCAGTCCATGCCGGCGGCACCGGTCGAGCAGTTCGGTCTCCACGCCGGTTCGATGGATCAGGTTGTACTGGTTCTGCAGGCATACCGGCGACGCGAAGCCGTGCCGGTCGGCCACCCACAGCGCTTCGACGACCTGGGCGGCCGTGTAATTGCACATGCCGACATACCGGGCCTTGCCCTGCCTCACCACGTCGTTCATGGCGTCCAGGGTCTCGTCCAGGGGCGTGTCGGGATCGAAGTGGTGCAGGAGATAGAGATCGATATGATCCAGCCCCAGGCGCTTCAGCGAACGGTCGATCTCCCGCATGATATGGTAGCGGGAGGTGCCCTTGTCGTTCGGCCCCGGTCCGATCTCGCTCCAGACCTTGCTGGTGATCACCAGGTTGTCCCGCTTGTCCTTCATGGCGGCCAGGGCCTTGCCCAGCACTTCCTCGCACCTGCCTCCGAAGTAGAAGTTCGCGCAGTCGATGAAGTTGATCCCGAGATCCACCGCGGTTTCGATCGTGCGTATGCAGGTTTTCTCGTCCGTCCGGCCGGCCCAGAAGCCCCGGAACGCCGTACCGAGACAAATGGGGGACACGCGCACGCCGTAGCGGCCGAGTTGCCGGTATTCCATGAGTTCCTCTCCGTTTTCGGACGCGGCTGAAGGCCGGAACGCCCCGGTTGCACCGCAGGCGCATGTGTCGCAGGAATGAAACGGTATGGCAATGTAGCGTCTCGCCGATAAATAAAAAGCACTATCTTAATCACGTCGTCCTGGTGCTCCGACCGCCCAGGTCCCGAGACCCCTATCCGGCAGCCCCTGGTCCCGCGGTCCGTTCGAACCGGAACGTCCGGTGCTGTCATGAGCGCTCCCGCAGATCGGGTTACGCGGCGTCCGGCCAGCGTGCGGACCGCATGATCAACTTGACAGGACCCCGGGGCGGCGTATCTATGGCAGTAACACGTTTCCCGGATTTTCGCCGGGTTCGATTTTCGCCGGGATCGATTTTCGCCGAGATCGATCTCCTACGGGTTCCCGACGAACTGCCACCAGATCATGACTGAAACCGAATCGAAAGCCCCATCGCCCATCGGTCTCATCGACTGCGACCTGCACCACGGGGTCGTGGAAATCGATGATCTCTTCCCCTTTCTCCCCAGCCATTACGTGGAATATGTGAAGGATTTCGGGTCCATGATGCCCGGCCTAGTGTATACCAATCTCCCCAAGGGCGGCTGCCGGGCCGAACTCTGGGAACACACCGAAACCCATCCCAGCAGCAACATCGAACTGGCCCGCAGGCACCATCTCGATGAATACGGCATTGACGTCGCCCTGTTGACCGGAGTAACGGTGTACGGCGCGGCCGTCCACCCGGACGCCGACTTCGGCGCCGCCATGTGCCGGGCTTTCAATGACTGGACCCTGGAGACCTGGATCAAGTCGGACGGGCGATTCCGGGCATCGGTGGCCATCGCGCCGTCCGATCCGAAGCAGGCGGCCGCGGAGATCCGACGCATCGGCGGTCGTCCCGAGGTGCTCCAGGTCATCATGCCCGCCGGGGGGCGCATGCCTTTCGGGAACCGGTTCTACGACCCGATTTACGAAGCTGCGCAGGAATGCCGGCTTCCCATGTGCGTGCACTTCGGCGTAGAGGGCGCCGGCTTTGCCAATGCGCCCACGGCCGCCGGATATCCCTCCTACTACCTGGAGATGCGCATGGCCCGGCCCCAGATCGCCATGGCGCATGTATCGAGCCTGATCTGCGAAGGCACGTTCGAGAAATTCCCCGGTCTGAGATTCCTGTTCATCGAACACGACACCTTCTGGGTGCCCGGCCTCATGTGGCACATGGACGCCGACTGGAAGGCGGTCCGCGACTACACGCCGTGGGTCAAGCGGCCGCCCAGCGAATATATCCGGGACCACGTAAGGTTCGGATGCCAGCCCATGGAACAGCCGCCGACCCGGAAGGACCTCAGGACCTTCCTCGACTGGCTGCATGCGGATGAGATCCTGGTCTATGCGAGCGACTATCCCCACTGGGACTGGGAGTCACCGGATTCGGTACTGCCCGGCGTGGATGCGGAGTTGAAGCGGCGGGTGTTCGTGGAGACGGCCCGGGAACTGTACGGCCTGGACGAAAACGGAAACCCCAGCGAATGAGCCGCCGTTACGTGGTATCCGCCGTGGATGACTTTCCGCCGGGTGAACGGCGCATCGTCCCCGCGGGCGGGCGCGGCGGGATCGGCGTGTTCAACGTCGGCGGCCGGTATTACGCCCTGCGGAACCGTTGTCCGCACAAGGGCGGTCCGCTCTGCCTCGGCCGCCTGAGGCCCCATGTAACGGCGGATGAGGTATACTCGGTCGAACATCACGAGAAGCAGGTCCTGAAGTGCGCCTGGCACCAGTGGGAGTTCGACCTGGCAACCGGCCAGGCGCTTTACGATCCTCGCATGCGTGTCAAGACCTACCGGGTGGAGATCGAAGCGGATAAAGTGGTCCTGTACCTGGATGGACCGGAATCGCCTGCGAGGGAAGAAGGGAACATCCCGTGACGGTCCGGTTTGCCATTGCGCTCCTCTCCGCGGCATTGATTGGCTGCACGGCGGCATTAGCCTGGCCGGACGCGGATCCGCCCGCGCCCTTCACCAATTCCATCGGCATTCCGATGCCGCCCGACGCGGCCCCGCCCGAGTACCAGGTCTTCACCAGTTTCAAGGCCGAGAACCGCTACCTGGACATGGCCACCTCTCACTACCAGGTGATCGGACACGACTACGCCCTGGTCAACGAACCGCTGGTACGCATGGACCGGGACTACAACCTGCTGCCGGCGGCCGCGACCCGTTGGGAGGTGTCCGGGGACGGGCTCACCTGGACGTTTCACCTCCAACCCGACCTGATCTTCGCCGATGGCTATCCCCTTACCGCTTACGACTTCGAGGACACCTTCAAACGGTGGGCGGACCCTGCCACGGGATTCGATCTCGAGTGGTACTATCGGTCGATCAGGAACTGGGGAAGCGTCGTTGCCGGCAGGCTGCCCCTCGATTCGCTGGGGGTCAGCGCGCTGGACGATCACACCGTCGCGTTTACGACCGACGATCCCACACCCTACCTGCCCCTGATCCTGACCTTCAGCTGGGTGACGCCCTCGCACCTGTTCGAGAAACACGGTCCGGGCTGGTCGACCCGTCCGGAGACGCTGCTGGGCAGCGGTCCCTTCAGGCTGGTGGAGTGGTCGAAGCTGGACCGGATCGTGATGGTACCGAATCCACACTACCGGGGGCCCCACAAACCCTACCTGGAAAAGGTGGTCTCGAAGCTCTTCAACGCCGCGGTACCCCCGCCGATGCTGTCGTCCTACGAGGCCGGCGCGGTGGACCACGCGACCCTGTCGAACCAGGCGGAAATCAACCGCGTTAAGCACGATGCAGGGCTCAGGGACCAGCTCGTCACCTATTCGGCCTTCGGGACCACCTACCTGATGATGGACACCTTCAAGGCCCCCTTCGACGATCTCCGGGTGCGGCAGGCCTTCAGCCACGCCATCGATACCGAAGCGCTGGTGGAGTCCGCCCTGCTGGGGGTCGCCGTACCCGCGGTGTCCATGCTGCCTGAAGGGTTCCCCGCGGCCAGTACCGGGGCACTCGCGCCGGTTCAGCGGTACGACCCGGACCTGGCGCGACGGCTGCTCGCGGAAGCCGGCTATCCGGAGGGCAGGGGGTTTCCCCGGACCGTGATGTGGATCAGGGGGACCAATCTACAGGGGGGACAGGCGCCCCAGGCGGTGCAGGCCATGCTGAAGCGCAATCTGAACCTGGATATCGGCGTGCAGAACACCGAGGCCAAACTGTTCATGGAAACCATGTACCAGGGAGACATCGCCTTCGCCATGATCCCCTACGGGTACGACTACATGGATCCCAGCAATCTGCTCGGTATCTGGCTTTCCACGGGCCGCCATGCCTGGTTCAACCAGCGCTTCGAATCCGTCATGGCGGAAGCTAATCACCTGATCGGCAACCCGGAAAGACGTTTAGCGCTCTACGAGGAGGCCGAACGCATCGTGGTCGAGGACGTGGCCGGCGTGTTCCTGTGGCACAGTCAGCACAACGAGCTGTGGAAGCCTTATCTTCGCACCGAAGCCCTCGAGCGGAACGAGCGGGGTGGTTACGCGATTCGTGTCGACAAGCATCTCAATCTGTCGACGACGTTGTACGTCACGGAGGAGGCCGTTCGGGACGGGTCCGACGGGGATCGGGGCAAGGGACTCTGGCACTGGTTGTTCGGACCCGGCCGTTAAAGGCTTAGGATCGCTCGAAAACCTCCCGGGCTGCCGCCACGCCCGCGCCTTCTTCCACCGCCCATCCCATCCGGTCCAGGGTCTGCTCCAGCGCCGAGATCGTACGCAGCACGTGCCCGGGTACGGCCATGAAGCCCATGGTGCCGATCCGGGCGAGGCTGCTGAGCGCGATCCCGTGTTCTTCGAAGAGGATCCGATTCAACGCGGTCGCGTCGAGGTGGTCCGGCAGTGCGATGCGCGTCGCCACCGGTGCGGCCGACGCCTCCGTCGCGGCCACGATCCCGAGTCCCAGGGCCCGCAATGCCGCGTGCACCGCCCTGGAGGCGACGTACTGGCGGCGGTAAACCCGGTCCGGCCCCTCGTCCATGATGGCCTTCAGCGAGGCGTGCAGCCCCGCGACCAGGGTGTATGACGCATGGGGGCCATGGACGGGCCAGTCCCTGGGATGGGGTTGTCGCGCACGTGGGACGCCGCCCTTTTCGACCGCGCCGTACCCCATCGCGGCCCCTCCTTCCATGCCGTAGCGCCGCCAGGAGTGGAGATCGAGGCACATGGCCCGCGGCGCGCTGCGAAGGTTTTCGATCTTGTCCCAGGCTTTTTCGCTGGCCGCCACGATCGCGAGGCCCTGGGGCGCGTTCAGGCACTTCTGGGTCGTGGTGACCATCAGGTCGATGCCCCATTCGTCGACGCGCACCTCGACCCCTCCAAAGGACGAAACGCAGTCCACCATGTAGATCATATCGGGGAACTCGTCCTTCAACATGCGCCCGACGGCCTCGATGGGATTCAGCGTGCCGGTCGTGGTTTCGCAATGGACCAGCGCGACCTGCCTGATTTCCGGGTCCTCGAGAAGGTGCCCGCGGATCGTTTCCGGGTCGACCGACTGTCCTTCCTCGAGGGCGATCTCGGTCGTGTCCCCGCCCGCGAACCTGGCCAGTTCCGTAAGCAGCCGCCCGAAGACGCCGGTCTGTACCGTCAGCACGCGGTCGCCGGACTCCACGGTGCCGAGCATGGCCGCTTCCAGGCCGTACACGGCGGATCCCGGTATGAGCATGGGACCGTTCCCCGTGTGCATCAGTTCTTTAAGCATGAGGCAGGTTTCTTTTTCGATCTCGGGGTAATGGGAATAGTAGACCGGTTCCACGAGCTGCTCCCCGATGGCCGCGAGGCAGGCGGGCGAAAGGGGCGTCTGCCCGCAACTCATGTTGATGCGCTGTTCCGTCTGAACGGCGGCTTGTTCTCCGGTCATATCGGGCCTCCTCGCCTGTCCTCAGTGCTCACCGATGTAGACCTCGGTCCACATCAAGCTACCGACCGTGCCGTCGGGCCGCTTCGAGTACCCCTTCAACCAGGGCTTGCGCAGGCCGTAACCGATCGGATGGTATACGAATGCCCCGCCGTAGTCGGACACCAGGACCCGTTCGGCCTGTCTGTACATCTTCGTGCGCCTGGCGGGATCGGTTTCCCCGATTGCCCGGTCCACGAGATCGTCGAAGGCGGGATTCGTCCAGTCCTGGCGTTGCGCTCCCCGCGGCCGGGAATGCCAGGTCATGTCCAGCATATTCCTCGGGTCCAGGTAGTCCGCGCCCCAGGCGATGAATCCGAGGGGAATCCGCCAGTCGAAAAGGGCGCTCATGTAGGAACCCATGTCGGCGCTGCGGAAGGTGATGTTCACCCCGATATGATTACTCGACATCCCCTGGATCGCCTCGGCGATGCGGCGGGTGATGGGATTGGGCGCCCGCAGCCAAGTTTCGACGGTCGGGAATCCCCTTCCACGCGGGTAACCGGCCTCGGCCATGAGCTGCCTGGCCCGGTCCGGATCATAGCCCTGCAACGGTTCATATTCCGGCCCCGCGTAGGCATCGAACCCGGGTGGTATCATGGAGTAGGCCGGGATGCCCGCGCCCTGGAGAATCACGCGGCAGATCGACTCGCGGTCGATGATCCGGGCAAATGCTTCCCTCACCCGAATGTCATTGAAGGGCGGTTCCAGGGTCCTGAAAATGAAGTACCAGGTCTGGTAACTCGGCGAACGGACGATCTCCTTGCCGAGCCGGGGGTCGCTCTGGATGCGCTGAAGCTCCGCCAGGTCGACCGCTTCCATGTCCACTTCGTCGTTCTCGTAGGGCAGGATATTGGCCGCCGCGGGCTCCCGGAACAGTTGGACGACCTGTTCCAGATAGGGTTTGTGGGGACCGTTGTACATGGGATCCGGCACGTACTTGATATGGCTGCCGGAGATCCACTCGGCCATCTTGAAGCCGCTGTTGGTAACGATCTTGCCCTGCTCGGTCCATTTGCGGCCGTACTTCTCCACCGCCCAGCGCGGCGCGGGGAAGGTGTCCGGAAAGGATATGATGTACAGCAGGTAGGGCGTCGGCTGTTCGGTCTCGATGACCAGGGTCAGGTCGTCCAGCGCACGGACGCCCAGTTGCGCCAAGTCCTCGATCTGCCCCTGGTTGATCGCCCGGGCATTCTTGAAGTCGTAGTAGAAATTCGCGTAGATGTTCGCCGACGCGGGATCGATGTTCCGCCGGAAGGTATACACGAAGTCGTGGGCGGTGACCGGTCGTCCGTCGCTCCACCGGGCGCCGGGACGCAGATAAAAGGTCCAGGACAGGCCGTCCTCGGACCGTTCGTAGCGCTCGGCGGCCCCCGGGACGGGCTGCATGAACTCATCGCGCCACATCAGCATTTCGAAGGGCCTCATCACCAGCCCCTCGTCATCATATGGATGGATGCCGGAGTCGATGCTGCGCGGCTCCATGTTCATCACGCGGAGGACCTGCCGGGACAGGGGAGCGGCATCGGGCGGCATGACCTTGCCCACCGAGTTCGTCAGCTGGTTCTGACCGGGCTGGCCGGACTGGCCGGGCTGACCGGGCTGGCCGGGCTGACCGGGCTGACCGGGCTGACCGGGCTGACCGGAGGATAGGGAGACGACGGCCAGGGTCGCCAGGCCGGCGATCAGGGGGACCAATAGACGCACCGGACACATAGGACGCCTTCCGGATGACGTGGACGGATATGTAAATCGTGATTTGAGGTTGGAATGCCGAAGCGCGGATTCGAACAACTCCCGTAACCCGCTTTTGCCCTTTAGGTTACGTTTCTCGATAATAAACTTTTATAACGTTCGTTAATCCATGCTACGGCGAAGGCACTGTATTTGTAATGTAAAATCCCAGGCGGCATGGGGCAACCCTGAAAAAAGATGTTGACTTGTCCATATTGTCATATTATTATGGACAGCAAGGACATCATGGACAATCAGGACAGACCCATATCAGGAGGAGATATCATGGTACGGGAACAGCTTGTCACCATCGACGCGGCTTCGTATCTGGTTGCTCGAGGCCGTGACGCGATTATCAAAGCTATGCAACGCGACCGAATCAAGAACGAGCATACGTTGAGAATCGGCGAAACATCGAAGGTAACGTTGCTGCCACTTTTTGAGGTCCTGAATTACTGGGCTGAGCAAGGCGTTCATAACTGGTTCAAGAGACGGTTAGAGGACATCAAATGTACGAGTTTTGTTGTCACGACTGAAGAAGGCGAGTGGGAAATCTTTCCGGGTCAAATCGATATCTACTCCGCAGACATCCTGAGGGAAAGGCTCGAAAAAATGCGGGAGGCCGACAGTGAATCAAAGTGACCGGTTGCTTACGAGGGCTCAGGTCCAGGATCGCCTCGCTATTTCGCGGAGCACGTTGCTTCGCTGGGTAGAATCCGGCCGATTTCCAAAGCCGGTCAGACTCGGCGAGCGGAGCCTCCGATGGTACGAGGACGAGATCACGTCCTGGATCGACCGCCGAGGGTCGTAAGACGAAGTTTAGTAAGTGCAGTTCTGGCCATCCGGTGTCGGTGATCCGCGAGAGCTGGGCGTGCACGCGGGGCGGACGGCGGGCAGGTGGTCTTGATCGAAGCCGATACCGTGAGGCGCTGAATTCGGCAGCCGCAGGCGAAGCAGGGAGCGGCAGCGGCGGGCCGGGAGGTCTCCGTCCAAGAGTCCCTGACCCCACAGGCAGACCATAAACTCGTCGTGTGGGGGCGTTCCGTCACTTGCATCTCGGAACGCGGATCCACCACGCGCACACGCGCGAAAAAAGGCTGTTGCGTCCGTCTTCCATGAGCAAAGAACTGACTCCCTCTATATACACTACAGTCCTTAGAGGGCAGGCAAATTTCGTGAATCACCGATATTTACCGATTCGGTGAAAGGAGAGGTACCATGAGCAGCTTGACGAAGATGGGTGAGATTGACCAGGCCGTGGATCGGAGCCTCAATGAATTGCGAAGCCTAGGCCGTCGCGCCGTCAAGGAGACGTATACTCTCGGCGTCTGGCTCACGAAGGCAAAGCGGGAACTACCTCACGGCGAGTTTTGGAAGTGGCACGAAGCGAAGCGGCTCACAAAGGACCTGTTGGTCCGGGCCATGAAGCTAGCTCGCCAACAAGAGTCGCAAATTGCGACTCTTGAAACGGTCCAAGCCGCCCTCGAGGGAGCACCGAAACGCCTGACGACGGTGGACAAGGCGGAGATGGAAAAGGCTGCCGTTCGGACGGAGATCGATGAACTGAAACGCCAGATCGCAGAGGCGAAGAAGGAGATCGCCGTGATGGAGGCCAGGAGGCCGGACCTCTACGAAAAGGCCTGTGCTGTGAGCGGGAAGGAGGAGGTAGACCGTAACCTGACCAAGCTCGATGATATGCAGAAACGCCTCCGCGAGTGCCAGGCCGCATCACTTGAGGAGGCGAAGGAATTGGCCATAAAGGAGGAGGGAGCAAACCTACGGCGGCAGATTCGGAAACTCAAAGCAGCATGACCATCATCAACATCACAAGGAGGATCAAGATGCGACTTTCATGGATTGAAGAAAACGGCAATCGGCGTTACGATGATTTCGAGATCCGAGTAGATCGAAATGAAACCAAAGCCTGGTTTCCGGAAAGCGATTCCGAACCTACGACTATAATCCGCAGTTACTATCGCTTGTTTCGCTGCATCAACCGCAGTCAGAGTATACCCTACACCCAGTATGAAAAGTACGCTTACCTGGTTGAGGAGATTACTGCGGAAGAGCGCGAACTATTCCGGAAATGGGTTGCGCAGGAAACAGAAGGAACGTAAACAACAACCCCTCTGAGCGTGGCGGAGCCGCAAGGTGCGCAAGTGCGCCGAACGCCAGACCGATATTTCGATGAGGCCGAATGCTGCGCGGTACTGCGAGGCATGCGCCTACGCCCGGCTATTACGGAGACAACGGACCGCCACTGTGAAATACCGTCAGACACGGCCCCGATTTGCATACTGCTCGGAGGATCAGTCCTTCGCCGACTGGCTGGACAGGCTGCTTTTCCAACGTCCCGTGCTGTCCCCTGACCTGAACCATGAGCAGGAAACTCGGCAGCCGTTCAACTTTCCCGAATACCTGAGATACGTCAGGAAACTCCCTTATCCCGAAAGCCTTTAACTTCCCATTCAAAATCGCGAAAGAGCTCCATATACTTACTCCGAGTTTCACTGTCTAATCTGGATAGATCCACATTGAATCTATCAAAAACTGAATTGGCGCGTCTATAGAATGGCGTATTCGGATTAATTTCCGAATCGACATGCGAACCTATAGTTAGAAGGAGTTCGATCCTTAGCCTTTCGTGAGCTAGGAAATCACCTGCCCCTGATTGATACACCAACGTGTTGAGGAAGTGAGTACCTGGTTCCATCTTTGCCAAAACGTAGTAAATGACTATACAGATACGTTTTAAAGCATGCTTTACTTCTATGATATTCAACGGCTTTAGTGGACTTGCAGATTCATATGGTATCGTGGTATCACGATCATGATGTGCGATACGCTTATCTCGATGTTGTCTGGCGTACTTGGCCTTCTTTTTAGCCTTCTTTACGAGTTCATCCAACTTTTTTACCCACTCGGGATCTCTGAATCTATCAGGTATTTCACGGTTCTGGTCATCTTTAATGCGAAGTGGAAGAATTCGAATAGACAAGCATTCATGTCCCCCCATTGTCGGTCTATCAGTTAATCGTGTTATGAAAAGTATCAAACTATCTTGCATGATTTGCTGGATGAGTCCGAAAAACCTACCTCCAATTGCATTTAACATGTTTACGTCTTTTGGATTGCCAAACAATACTCTGTATTCCTCAAATAGAACCTGAGCGTCGTGGTAGTCGCAATACAAGCCATAAAACTCATCACCAACATCTGAACCCAGCACTTCTCTAAATCGATCTCTAGTTTCTTGTCCTGAAATCACTTTAACCTCCTAAGAAATCATCCCACGTCTGCATTAGCGTGGTACGCTTCTACAGTAAATCGCTTCTCGAATAGGCCCGTTCGACTGCGTTACCTACTTATGAGCAAGTGCCATCTCGCACACATCGCGGGGTACATCCGTACACTAGGACGCCCAGGTCCTGAAGGATGTACGGAAGCCATGTACGGTCGTCCTTTCCCATAGACCGATCTGTTTCAATGCCTTAACCAGCGCCGCGCTTGTCATAGGCTGATGAGGGCTAACAGACGAAGGGGAATACCAGGCTGGAATCATTGCGAAGCGGTTTTGCCCGTTCAAGCACCGACAACGCGGATCGGGAAAGCGAAACGCGGTGTGGTTTGTCGGCCATCATCCGTTCTTTCGGGATCACCCAGATTGCCGTTTCAAGGTCGATCTCTCTCCACAGGGCGCCCCTTGCTTCAACGGTCCTTGAAGCCGTGTAAATCACGAACAGGATACACAGCTTCGACGGCAGGGACGATATCTCCGTTTCAATGGACTTCACCGCGGCGGGCAATTCTCGGTAATCAATGGCCCGGTAGTTTTCCTTCACCTTTGGCATGGCGGGTAATGCGGTTTTGAATGGTTTGTCCGCGACGTTCTGCTGGACAAAACAATGCTCCCTGCGCCAGTCCAGAATGGCACGGATTCGGCGCCGGACACGGCGACCGGTCTCCGGCTTGGAGGTCCAGATGGGTTTCAGGATTTCGAGCAGGTGGTCTTCGGTGATCCGGTCGACCGTAATGTTGCCTATCTTCGGGTAGGCGTACTTTTCAATAGCTTGAAGCCACATTTTTTCCGTATGGCGAGACTTCCACGTGGGTTTCAGTGATTCGTAGGTATTGATTGCCGCATCTTTAAAGGTCAGCAACTGTGCCCGTTGTTTTTCGATAAGGGGATGTTTACCCTAACGGACCAGCCTTCGATTGTCCAGGGCCTGATCTCGAGCTTCGGAGAGGGTTACAACAGGGTAGGGACCGAGGCTCATGTTGACGCGGCGGCCGTCAACGACAATCCGCTGGACCCAGCTTTTTCTCCCAGTGTCTTTCACGCACAGGTATAACGTATCGTCGGCGCGAAAGAATCCGGGCTTCGAGATCGTCTTGCACTGTGCTGCGTTCAGTCTTCGCATGTGTATATCCCCTTATGCCCCATACTGTCTGAATCCCCGGATCACCCAAGCCACTCCCATGCCGAAGAAGTACAGGAACAACCAGGCAATCACAAAAACCATGAACACCTTGATCCCCTCCCAGGGTCTGAATATCGGTGTCGGATCGCCCGTTTCAGGCTGGGTAAGTGATCGAATGACTTGATCGAAGTCAACAACCCACATTTCATTATATCCCGCTACTGCGCCGATAATGATCCAGAATATGCCCAAAAATACCCATAACCGCTGCCAACCGTGAAGTTTCCTCATGTGTACAAATCCCCCTTTGTACAAAAATAAAATCGGCGGACTCTAACCCGTCATTAACCTATTTATTATAACATATAAAACGGGATGTTATGACACATTGAGAAACCGAAAAATCCACAAAAAAACGCCGGAACGCCTGTGGTGTAGGCTTCCGGCGGTACTCTATGAATCACTGTGGCATTTTATGGTTCGATGCCGTAAGTGCCGAAGCGCGGATTCGAACCGCGACGGGATTTCTCCCACTGCCCCCTCAAGACAGCGTGTCTACCAATTCCACCACTTCGGCGTCATGACGACCGGCCGGCGGCTGGACCGCCTCGCAATGGTCGAATGACTAAGGCGTGGACCCTGGATCCCCGGGAGCGGCGGGCAGGCCCGATCCCGCGTCGGGCAATCCCTGGGCGGGGGATGCCTGCTGGTTTCTCAGGGCTTCATCCAGGATGATGCTTCGCGTGCCTTGCGAGTCGTCGGGCAACAGGTTCAGCCCGATGACGATCAGCATGTACAGCGTCGCCAGCACGGTCGTCACCTTGCCCAGGAATGTCGCGGCGCCCCGGCCGCCGAACATCTGGCCGGCCATGCCGCTGGTAGGTCCGCCCGCGCCGAAAGCGCTGGACAGGCCACCGCCCTTTCCCGACTGCAGCAGGACGGACAGGATCAGAACGAGACAGACCAGCACATGCACTGCAACCACGGTGGTAAACACGGTATGTATCCTTCGAATGTCGACCGACGGCCGGTCGGGTTCTGCTAGCCGCCATTGATTCCCAGTCCGGCCCGGACGATGTCCTCGAAAGAGGAGGCGTCCAGGCTGGCACCACCCACGAGCGCACCGTCGATGTGCGGCCGGGCCATCAACGCGCCCACGTTATCAGGTTTGACGCTGCCTCCGTATTGGATTCGGATTCGGCCGGCGAAGTCGTCGCCGAACAACCCCGCGATCACCTTCCTCAGGTGACCGTGCACCTGGTCTGCCTGATCGGGAGTAGCCACCTTGCCGGTTCCGATTGCCCAGACCGGTTCGTAAGCCAGGACGAGACCGTCGGGCGTCCCGGGATCCGTACCGGAAAGACCCGCTCGAACCTGTTCGCCGACTACCTGCTCGGTACGGCCGGCATCCCGCTCTTCCAGCGTCTCGCCGACGCACAGGATCGGGGTGAGACCCGATGAAATCGCCGATCTCACTTTGCCGTTGACGGACTCGTTCGTTTCATCGAAATACATCCGTCTTTCGGAGTGCCCCAATATAACGTACCTGCACCCCGAAGTCAACAGCATTCTGGCCGACACTTCCCCCGTGTACGCGCCTTCCGGGGCGCCGTGCATGTGCTGAGCGCCCAGTGAAATGGAACTGCCGGACAGCTGCGTGGCCGCCACGGTCAGGTGGGTGAAAGGCGGGCACAATACCAGATCCGCGGCCAGGGCGAGCGATTCCGTGCGTTCCATCACCTCGGCGACCAGCGAAGCGCCTTCGACCAGGTCGGTATGCATTTTCCAATTGCCGGCGATGATCAACCGGCGCGCCGCCGTTTTCACAACCACTCCGTTGGCAGGCTAACCAAAGAACACCTGGGCAATGTCATACAACTCCATGTCGACCGTGCGGATCCGGCCGGTCACTTCGGCCAGCGGCACGCTCTCGATCCTCGAGCCCTTCAACGCCACCATCTTGCCGAAATCCCCGTCGTGCACCAGGTCGGCCGCGGTTACACCGTACCTCGTCGCCAGGACGCGGTCGTAGGGCGTGGGCGATCCTCCGCGTTGAATGTACCCCAGGATGGTCACTCTGGTTTCAATGCCCGCCCGCCGTTCGATCTCGGCGCCGACCACTTCTCCGATACCGCCCAGCCGCACGTGACCGAATTCATCGACCTGATCGTCCTGGGTCACCTGGCCCGGAGTATCCTTCATCGTAAAACCCTCGGCGACCACGACGAGGCTGAACGTCTTGCCCCGGTCGATGCGCTGCTTGACGAGCGCGCAGACCTCGTCCAGGTCCATGGGGACCTCCGGGATCAGGATGCAGTCCGCCCCGCCGGCGATTCCCGACTTGATGGCGATCCACCCCGTATGCCGGCCCATCACCTCGATGACCATCACCCGGTGGTGGGACTCCGCGGTGGTATGGAGACGGTCGATGGCGTCGGTGGCGATCGTGACCGCCGTATCGAAGCCGAAGGTCATGTCCGTCCCGACGATGTCATTGTCGATCGTCTTCGGCAGGCCCACCATGGGAATACCCGCTTCGTTCAGCGCGGCCGCGGCGCCCAGGGTGTCCTCGCCGCCGATGGCGACGACTGCATCCAGGCCCAGATCCCGGACGTTCTCCTTGATCCGGTCGATGTTGCCTTCGTCCTTCATCGGGTTGGTCCTGGAAGTGCCCAGGATGGTTCCGCCCCGGTGCAGTATGCCGGATACGGAGACCAGGCTGAGTGGACTGGTATCGTTGTTGATCAGTCCGGCCCATCCATTGCGTATGCCCAGGACCGTCGAGCCATAGGACTTGATCGACCGCCTGGTTACCGCCCGGATCGCGGCGTTCAAACCCGGGCAATCGCCGCCGCCCGTCAGGATACCGATATGCATTTGAAGTCTTCTCTCCCGCGTGCAGGTGGTACGAAGGGGCCGGGTTGCCCGCGGCGCCGACAGTGAATCGGAGGGACTCAGGCGCGCGCGACAGTCAGGGCGAACACCCTACCGGCGCCTGCCTGGAGCAGGGCCCGGGCACAGCTGTTTATCGTTGCCCCCGTAGTGAATATGTCGTCGACCAGCGATACCGTGGCGCCGTCCACCGCGTCGGACCGGGCCAATTCGAACACCCCTTCGACGTTGGCCATCCGCGCTTCGGGACTCAGCGAGGTCTGCGTCGGCGTGTTCCGGTTACGCCCAAGCACGTCTTCCAGCACCGGAATGCCCGTTACGTCCGATATGCCCCGGGCGATGCACGCGCTCTGGTTGTAGCCCCTTTCCCGCCTTCTGAGCGGATGCAGGGGCACTGGTAAAACGCCCGTAATATGCGGTATCCCCGGTTCCTGTTCAACCCTTTTTGCCAGCAGGGATCCCAGGAACCGGCCGATCCCGGGGCGGTTCCGGTACTTGAGCAGGTGGATGAGATCCTGCAGAGGCCGGTTGAATACGAACGCGGAAAACGCGCCCTCGAAATAGAATGTGCGGCCCGGGCAGGCCGGACACGAGGCCACCGGGGTGCACAGCGGATGGCCGCATCGTTCGCAGTACGGCGCATCGATCGAAAGCAGTCCCGATCCGCAACCGTCGCACACGGCGCTACGTTCGTCGAAGATCCGGGCCTTGCAAAGGACACAGCACGGAGGATATGCCATGTCCAGTGCCGTGCGGCCTGCCGTGCGCAACGTATGGGCAAACAGGGCCATAGGTATCTTCCAGACCGGCTAGTGCATGATATGAACGATAGACACCCGCGTGTGTGCACGCATTGAAACCTCCGGACCGGCCGGACCGGACCATGCCGGAGTCCGGCAGTCCTTCCCTGTTATCAGTATGAAACAGGCCGGGTGATACTCGAATTTTAAGCGTATTGGGACCGGAAGCATACGGCATGCATCGGCGCGGCCGCCGCGTAACGAACCAATACGCGCGACACGCCGGCCGGTCTGAAGGAATTACAGCAGCGCAATGAACGCACGGCCATCGCGCACGGGACCATCACCCGCGGCGGGCTACCGCGCACGGATCCATTACGCGCGATCGGACCGCTACCCGCGGCGGACCCGGCTTCGCGACGAGCGTTGCCGCGCACGGTTCCTGGCCAATCCCAGGAGGAGGAGTCCCAGGCCGCACAGGACGATGCTGATGCCCTGGTTCACGGACAGGGCCATCCCGCCCAGGCTGCCGAGGGTCATGCTCGATTCATAGTACCTGAAGAGATCGACTAAGAACCGGGTGACGGGTTCGGCGATCAGCAGCACGGCGAAGATGAATCCGTCGTATCTGGGCTTGCGGTCCAGCCACATCAACAGGCCGAAAAGACCGAAGCCCAGCACCGCGTTGTAAAGCTGGGCGGGATGCAGGGGTACGTCCGGGTAGAACGAGCCCGCCGCGCTGAACGCCGGGAAGACGACACCCAGGGCGGACTCGGTGGGAAGTCCGAAACAGCAGCCGTTCATGTAACAGCCGACGCGGCTCACGCCGATACCGAGCGCGATACTCGGCGCAAAGGCGTCGCAGGCCCTCCAGATGGACAACCGGTTCACGCGCAGGTAGAGGATGGATACCAGGACCGCCGCGATGAACCCGCCGTACATGGTCAGGCCGGTCAGGCCGATCGAACCGGAGCTTTGAAAGGGACTGATGATGTCGAGGGGGTTCGCGCTGAACTCGTTCCAGTGGGGTATGACGTACATGATCCTGGCGCCGACGATGCCCGCGACCATGATGAGCAGGCTCATGTTGATCATCTGGTTCTGGTTCAGGCCACGCGCCCTGGACCGCCTCAGCGCCAGAAGAATGCCTGCGATGAATGAAACGGCCAGTAACAGGCCATAGGTGCGTACGGTTAACGGACCGATCTCAAAAAGGATGGGATGCATGGACTTTCCTCGTTCGCGGCGGTAGCCGGCATTCAGGCGTGAAACCGCATTCAGTAGTCAAATCGATGGCGCCAGACATTCAACAGCAGGCCGCACAGGATCAGGCTGGTCATCAGAAAGGAGCCGCCGTAGCTGAGAAAGGGCAGGGGTACGCCGGAGATCGGCAGCACACCGACGGCCATCCCCACGTTCATGATCACGTGAAAAGTAAAGACGGATACGCAGCCGGCCGCGAGCAGGCTCTGGTACCGGCTCTTGACGTTCATCGCGATGTAGATCCCGATAAGTATGAAGATGTAGTACAGGACGAGGACGGCCATCGAGCCGGCGAACCCGAATTCCTCGGCGATGACCGAGAAGATGAAGTCCGTGTGCTGCTCGGGCAGGAACGCAAGGCTGGTCTGGGATCCCTGCAGAAACCCGCGTCCGAACAATCCGCCCGATCCGATGGCGATCTTGGACTGGATGATCTGGTATCCCGCGCCCTTCGGATCGACCTGGGGATTCAGAAAGGTTTCGACGCGTTGTTGCTGGTAGTCGTGCAGCGAATCCCACAGGGGCTCCGCCCCCAGGCCCACGGCCAGGTGCGTGACGGTGAGGAATACGGTGACGAACCGGGGCGGCCACATCAGGTACATGATGCCCGCCACGATCAGAATGAATACGGACCAGATAACCCAGTCGAACCCGCTCACGACGCTGATCACGACGCCGATCAGCGGGGATACCATGAGCAGCAGCTGGAGGACGCTCAACCCCGCCCAGAGCAGCACGCCGCAGAAGATCGCCCCGAAGACGATGGAGGTGCCCAGGTCGGGCTGAGACAGGATAAGGAAAACGGGTAACGCCACGATCGCGCCGCAGGTGGCCATGATCGAGGGCCGGTGTATGTTGGTCCGCAACTGGGAAAGATACTGCGCGAGCGCCATGATGACGGCGATCTTCGCCAGTTCGGAAGGTTGAATCCCGATGAAACCGAGTCTGATCCACCGGCTGGACCCTTTGACGGTTTCGGAAGCCAGCACGACGACCAGCAGGATCATCACCACGACGAATACGGGAATGGTCATGGCCTGGAGGAAACGAATGGGCAAAACCGACGTGATGTACATCACCCCGATGCCGGCCACGAACCACATGGACTGCAGCATGTAACGGGACGTGCCCAGGCCGGTCTCGTCCCGCGTGGCGCTGTAGATCACGATGATGCCGATCACCGACAACAGGATGGATATGATGACGAGCGTGCGGCTTAAATGGGTTTCCATGGTATTTCAGTCGTGTTCCCCGGGCGCTAAGGCGCAGCATCTACCGTGAATCCGGCGTCGACCAGGCCGGCGACAGGTATCGGTTCGAGGGAGAGCCAGGCGTCGACAACCTGCCGTACGACCGGCACGGCCGCGCCCGAAGGCGCGTTTTCCATGATCGCCGCGACGGCGATACGCGGTGATTCGGCCGGAGCATACGCGACAAACCAGGAATGACTCTCGCCGTGCGGGTTTTCGGCCGTGCCCGTCTTTCCCGCCAGTTGCGCGTAGGGCAGCCGCGCCGACCGCGCGGTCCCTTCATTGACCACGTTAATCAGGGATTCCCGGATCAGGCGCAGCGTTTCCGGGGAAACGGGCAGCGCGTCCCTGATGCTCGGCTCGCCGGTTTCCACCGTTTCTCCACGTGCCGACTCCGCCCGGTCGAGTATGTAGGGCCGGTAAAGCACACCGCCGTTGGCCACCGCGGCGGTCAACATCGCCATCTGCAGCGGCGTGACGAGCAGTTCACCCTGGCCGATCGCCAGGTTCAGGATCTTGCCGGGCGTCCACACGCGGTTTTCCGCCGGATCGTAGTAGTCCGTGTCCGGAACCAGGCCGCCCTGCTCGTCGCCCGCGTCGAAACCGGTCGGGGTCCCCAGGCCAAAGCCCCGGGCGTACAGGCTCCAGCGTTCCAGGCCCATCAGGTGTCCCACCTGGTAGAAGTAGACGTCACAGGAATGGGTCATGGCGTCCATGAACGCCATGGAACCGTGTCCGCTGGTCCAGCACCCGGCCCAGCGGTTTCCGAACCGGTAACCACGATTGCAGGAACGGAAAAGCGTGGACGGCGTGACCAGGTTCTCCTCCAGCGCGGCGGAGGCCGTTACGATCTTCATCGTGGAAGCCGGTGGATACTGTCCGTCCCGGGTCCGGTCCAACAGGGGCTTCAGGGGATGGTTGGCCAGCGAATCCCACACCTCCTGGGGAATCCGCTCCGTAAACAGGTTCGGGTCGAATCCGGGCCTGCTGACGATCGCGATGACCGCGCCCGTCATGGGATCCACCACCACCAGCGCGCCAGCCAGGCTGTCGGGAATCGCCTCTTCGGCGACGGCCTGAATCCGGGTGTCCAGCGTCAGATATACGTTGTTACCCGATTCCGGCAGCAGGGCCGGCATGCCGGGTAACGGTCCGAGTTCCTGGCCGCGTGCGTTCACTTCCATGAACTCCAGGCCGTTCTGGCCGCGGAGGTGATGCTCGAAGGCCTTTTCCACCCCCATTTTCCCGATGATGTCGCCGGATCGGTATCCCGCTTCACTCAGATCCTCGAGTTCCTGTTGGTTGATTTCGGACACGTAACCGAGCACGTGGCTTGCCAGCTTGCCCGTGCCGTACGTCCGGCCGGGGGTTATCTGAACGAGTACGCCGGGCAGGTCCGGAAGATGCTCTTCGACCCGGCACGCGATTTCATAGGAAACGTTCCGCTGGACCGGCAGGGGATTGAACTTGTTCGCCGACGGATTGCGTAAACGCATTCGGATGGCCCGGGCTTCCCGCCCGGTGAGTTCTCCCAGGTAGTCCACGGTCTCGTCGGAAGTCTCGAAAGGGACGGCGGCGATGGTGTAGGATGGCCGGTTTTCCGCCAGGACGACTCCGTTGCGGTCCATGATCAGTCCACGCAACGCTTCGATCACGACCGGCCGTATCCGGTTCCGTTCCGAGTGCGCCCGGTACTCCTCGCCCGAAATGACCTGGAAATAAAACAGGCGAACGGCCAGCACGAGAAAGAGCGCGGTCACGATGCCGATGAACAGGTACAACTGGTCCCTGTGGGTGGGGCTGTCATTCTGGGAAAAGCCAACGGACATCGATCTGTCCCTGTCGAAAGGTCAATCCGATGATCAATAAAAGCGCCACGGAGATCGTGTAGAGCATCGTGGGCAGCGAAACCGTTCCCAGCAAAAAAACCGATTCGACCAGTTGGAACCGGGTAAACACCAGCCAGTACATGGCGGAATGGACGAAGCTGGCGGCCAGCAGCGTGAGCAGCAGGGTGGAGAGGCTGTCCCGGTAGAGCGTGTTTCCGGCTATGCCCACCCCGTACGCTACCAGCGTATTGCACAAGGCGTTGAGTCCCAGATGCTCGGGCGAACCGTTGAAATCCTCCAGCAGCCCGACGCTGAAGCCCAGGATGGTCCCCGCGAAGGCTCCCGATCCCATCGCGCCGTAGATCAACATCATCAATACGAAATCGGGCCGGATGCCCCGAATGGCGATCTCGTGTCCCCAGGTGCTGTCGACAACAAACGCCAGGAACAGTAGGATAGCGTGCTTTAGACGCATGGAAAAACCGGGTCATGTAACCGGCCTGGAATTGCCGAAGTCACTGGGTCAGTAGAGAATCTTCCGCGGCAGGCGTTTCTTCACCCGCGATCACGAACACCTCCTCCAGGCGATTCAGTTCCACCGCGGGCGTAATTGAAACCTGCTTGAACAGTTTCCGGCTGTCCAGCGCGATCTGGCCGATGCTGCCCACAGGCAGACCGGACGGGAAGGTCCCCCCCAGGCCGGACGTCACCACGCGGTCGCCGATTCGGACATCGGCCAGAAAGGGCAACTCCATGTATAACGCGTCATTTACATACCGAATGAGCCCCTGTTCCCGGCTTCGCTGGACCAGGCCGCTGATACGGCAGTTCCTGTCGGTCAGCAGTTGTACGTAGGACGAAGTCAGGCCGACTTCGATGATTCTACCGAGGACACCGTCTTCCATGACAACGGCCATGTACTTCCGTATCTGCTCGGAACGGCCCACATCGATGACGATGGTGTTCAGTCTCTGGTCCGTGTTCCAGCCGATGACTTCGGCGGGAACATAGGTGTATCTGTTCTTCTCCTTCAGGCTGAGCAGCCCGCGAAGCCGCTGGTTTTCGTAACTGAGTTCCTCGAGGTCGGCCGCCTGCAACCGCCACTGCACGAGTTTCTGTCGCAGAAGCTGGTTCTCGGATTTGAGATTGAAATAGGATGGGATAAAGGCGAACGCTTCCTGGAACGGAGTCAGTACCATCAGCCAGACGGTACGCGTGATACCCACCTGCCGCTGCGGAGCCGCCGTCAGCAGCAGGATCGATATGATCATGGCGAGGACGAAAGCGGTGTACTGGCGATGGTGGTAGAGAATGTAGAAGAACCGGAACATGCTAGTCTTTCAGGACGCTCAGCATCGTCTCGAAAGCGGCGAAGTTCTCAATGATCTTCCCCGCTCCCCGGACTACCGAGGTCATGGGCTCGTCGTCGAGCCTTACCGGCAGCTTCGTCTCCTTCGTGATTTGCCTGTCCAGGCCAGGCAGCCGGGACCCGCCGCCGCTGATGATGATCCCGCGATCGATGATATCGGCCGCGAGTTCCGCCGGCGTCAATTCCAGGGTTTGCCTCACCGCCATGATCACGCCGTCGAGCGGTTGCGACAGTACCCTGCGGATCGCCAGGGAATCGACCACGACCGAACGGGGAATCCGGTCGATCAGGTCGAGCCCCTTTACCGTCATTTCCAGTTCCCGGTCGAACACGGGATAAGCCGAACCGAGTTTCCACTTGATCTGTTCGGCCATGTTGAAGCCGATTTGAAGGTTGCAGTCGTTCTTCATGTGGTTGATGATGGCTTCATCCATCTCATCGCCGCCGATTCGTACCGACTTTGCCGTCACGATGCCGCCGAGTGAGATCACGGCGATCTCCGAGGTCCCGCCGCCGATGTCGATGATCATGCTCCCCACCGGTTCTTCCACGGGCAGTGAACAGCCGATGGCGGCCGCCATGGGTTCGGAGATCAGCATCACTTCCTTGGCGCCGGCCCGCTCCGCCGAATCCCGGACCGCCCTCATCTCGACGTCGGTCACCCCCGAGGGGATACACGCCACGACGCGCGGCCGTATGAAGAACGAATTCTTGAGCACCTTGCGGATGAAGTACCGTATCATGGCTTCCGTATACTCGAAGTCGGCGATCACGCCGTCGCGCAACGGCCGGTGCGCCTTGAGATCGGGAGGTTCCCTGCCGAGCATGACCTTGGCCTCGGCGCCGACGGCAACGACTTTACCGGTCTTGGTATTCACCGCCACGACGGAAGGTTCGTTGATGACGATGCCTCTGCCGCGCACGTAAACGAGCGTATTTGCCGTACCCAGATCGATGCCGATATCATTGGAAAAGAAGTCCGGCAGGGTAAAACGCATTTTTCGTCTCCTTGATTCCTGCAGAAACATCGAACGTACGCTAAGGCAACCGGCTTTATATCAAGCCAATATCCGTTTCAATTCAGTCAGATGATGCAGAGGTACCTTCATGCCGCCAAGGCCGCAACGGTCCGCCCGGGGTCCATGATAGTCCGAACCGCCGGTTGCCACCAGTCCGTGCTTCGCAGCCAGCTGCCCGTAGTAGCGCCGGGCCGTCCCGGAGTGGTCCGGATGGATGACCTCCAGGCCATCCAGGCCCGACTTTACGAAACCGGGGATCAATTCGTCCCTTCGAAGGGATCCCGGATGGGCAAGCACGGCCGCGCCGCCGGCTTCGTGGATCACCCGAATCGCATCCTCGACGGCGAAAAAGACCTTGGGCAGGTACGCGGGGGCGTGGTTGCCCAGGTACCGTGTAAAGGCGTCCTGTATCGAAATGGCCTGGTTGCTTTCCACCAGCGCGCGGGCGATATGCGGCCTGCCGACACTGGTCTTTCCGTCCTTCGCATGGGCGATGACCGATTCCAGATCAAGCGGCACGCCCAGGTCGTTCAGCTTCCGAACGATGCCCTTCGCCCGGTGCAGCCGCTGCGACCTGAAGGTTTCCAGGTACGAAAGCAACGACCGGTTGCCGGGGTCGAAGAAGTAACCCAGGATATGCACATCGGAATCGCCATCCCGCGCACTGAGCTCGACACCGGGTACGATCTCCAGGTCCCTGGCCGATTCGTGCCGGGCCGATTCGTGCCTGGCCGATTCGCACCGGGCCGATTCGCGCCGGGCCGATTCGTGCCTGGCCCGCTCCACGCCGTCTACCGCGTCGTGGTCCGTAATCGCCAGTGCGCACAGGCCCGCCGCGCGGGCTTTCGACACGAGTTCCTCCGGGGTATCGACGCCGTCGGAACAGTCGCTGTGGGCGTGCAAATCAATATAGCACTCGACGCTCATCCTGCACAAATCATTTCGAGATTCCGATTCAGCCGGCCGATCATGTCCTCGTAGTTGTTCTGCTTGTCCTTTTCCTTCTCGACGACATCCGCCGGCGCTTTTTGCACGAACTGGCCGTTCGACAGGCGCTTGCGGACCTTTTCCAATTCCTGCTCGACCCGCGTCCGCTCCCGGGAAAGGCGATCCGTTTCGATTTCCAGGTCGATCAGTCCGCTGAGCGGGATGTAGAATTCCATGTCCCGCAACACGCCGGACGCGCAACCGGCGGGCCGGGCCTCGTCACCGTCGACGAACGACAGCGCGCATCGGGCAAGCGACTGGACGGCCTGCGCCTGACCGGAGAGTACTTCGATCAGGCCGGGGTCCGCGACCCGGCAGTGCACCGCCATTTCCCGGGTAGGATGGACTCTGAAGTCGGCGCGGACGCCCCGGATGGCCCCGATCAGTTCCTGGACGTAATGTATGTCCTCTTCGGCATCCGCCCGAATCCGGTCCGGACACGATTCCGGCCAGGGCGCGACGACGATGCCGGCCGGTTCCGCGTCCCGGTCATCCAGGTAGGGTCTCAGGTGCTGCCAGATTTCCTCGGTGATAAACGGCATGAACGGGTGAAACAGGCGGAGCGTCTGTTCGAGCACGAGCAGGGCCGTTCGTCGCGCGTGATCCGCTGACGCCACGTCCGTCTCGTCGTAGAGCCGTTGCTTGATCGCTTCGAGATACCAATCGCATAAGTCGTGCCAGAAGAAGTCGTACAGCAGCAGCGCCGTCTCGTGGAAGGCATATTGCTCCAGGGACCGCGTCGCCTGTTCAACGGTACGGTCCAGGCGGGAAAAGATCCAGCGGTCCCAGAGGTTCTCGGAAGCCGAGTGGCCGGATTCCGGCGGCTTCTGGTGCATGAGTACCAGCCGTGCGGCATTCCACATTTTGTTCGCGAAATTGCGCCCCACTTCTACCTGTTCGTTGGAATAAAGCAAGTCCTGTCCGTGCGGCGCGATCAGCATCATGGCGTACCTCAGCGCGTCGGCGCCGTAGGTATCCATGACTTCCAGGGGATCGGGCGAATTGCCCAGCGATTTGCTCAGTTTCCGTCCCTTGATGTCTCGCACCAGGCTCGTGAGATAGACGTCGTCGAAGGGACGGTCGTCCATGAATTCGTAGCCCATCATCATCATGCGAACGACCCAGAAGAACAGGATATCGTGGCCGGTCACCAGCGTGGAGGTGGGATAGAAGGTCCGAAGCTCCGCCGTGTGTTCCGGCCAGCCCATGGTCGAAAAGGGCCACAGGGCCGAAGAAAACCAGGTGTCGAGCACGTCTTCGTCCTGGTGCAGCACGCCGTGGCCGCAACGGCCGCATTGCGCGGGCGCTTCGATGCCCGCGTGCGCGCTTCCGCACGACGCGCAGTACCATACCGGAATGCGGTGACCCCACCACAACTGGCGGGAAAGGCACCAGTCCTCGATGTTTTCCAGCCAGTGGCGGTAGGTCTTCTCCCAGTGTTCCGGAGTAATGCCCGGTATCCGGTCTTCTTCCAGGGCGCGCAGGAGACGGCGGGCGAGCGGCCGCGTCTTCAGGAACCACTGGCGGGAAAGCCGGGGTTCGAGGACCGAGTCGCAACGCTGGCAGTGGCGGACGGCATGGACGTGACCTTCGATCCCTTCGAGAAGGCCGAGGTCTTCGAGGTCCTTCACGATCCTGCGACGGCACTCGAACCGGTCCATTCCCCGGTAGGCGGGACCGGCGGCTTCGTTCATCGTGCCATCCTCGTCCATGATCACGATCTGGGGCAAATCGTGTTTGTTGCCGAGGATGAAATCGTTGAAATCGTGGGCCGGCGTCACCTTGACGGCGCCCGTGCCGAATGCCCGGTCGACCAGTTCCGCGTCCGCGATGATCGGGATGGACCGGTCCGTCAGCGGCAGGCTGACCCGTTTGCCCACCAGGTGCGCGTGCCGCTCGTCCTCCGGGTGGACGGCAACCGCCACGTCGCCGAGCATGGTCTCCGGTCTCGTCGTGGCGATGCTGATCCCGCCCGGGCCGTCTGCCAGGGGATACCGGATCCGCCACAAAGATCCCTGCTCGTCCCGGGGAACGGACTCCTCGTTGGACAGGGCGGTATTGCAACGGGGACACCAGTGGATGATGCGATTGCCCCGGTAGATCATCTTCTTCTCGAAAAGCGCGATGAATACCGTGAGAACCGCCCTTGAAAGCCCCTCATCCATGGTGAAACGCTCGCGCTTCCAGTCACAGGAGCAACCCAGTTCCTTCAACTGGCGGACGATCGTGCCGCCATACTGCTCTCGCCATTGCCACACTTCCTTCACGAATCGCTCGCGGCCGATTTCCTCCCGGTCGATGCCCCGTTCCGCCAGCATCCGTTCCACGACCACGTGCGTGGCAATACCGGCGTGGTCCGTTCCGGGCATCCAGAGGGTTTCGAAACCCTGCATGCGCTTGAACCGGATGAGCACGTCCTGGATCGTGTTGTTCAACACGTGGCCGAGGTGGAGTATGCCGGTGATGTTGGGTGGGGGTATGACGATGGAATAGGGAGGCTTGCCGGAAGCCGGATCGGCGTGGAAGAACTGGTGCTCTTCCCAGAAAGCGTACCACTTCCGTTCAACGGTTCCGGGGTCGTACTGAGGGGGTAATCCCTCGGCCATATCGGATGTATCTCCCTGTCGTATCGGAAGTTGCAGAATAGAACAGGATAAGGAATGGCCGTAATCAGACCGGATACCGGACAGGAAAGACTACGCCCTCCGACGGGATGGTATCTTGAAACCAGCACCGCAAAAACGCCAGCCTCAAAATACCGTCCAGCCGTGGACCTGTCAATCGAATTTGACCGGTTTGGCCTGTGCCTGAATCACCCGTTCGGACGTAGGATGATCCGGGATGCTACGAACCGAAAGCCCTGCGGCGGCGCATGTAGGTCGGCACGTCCAGTCCATTGTTGTCGATGGCGTCGTCGGACGGGTCGCCAACGGCCACTTCCTCCGTCTCGAACCCGTTGCGCTTGACCCGTTGAAAAGCCGGGGTCTCGATCTCTTCAGGACGGTCCGGCTGGAACTTCAGGATGTTCCGGGTCAGCATTTCGTCCGGCGAAGACATCGCCTGGTCCAGTCCCGTGGCGATCAACGTCACCCGGATTTTGCCCTCAAGGCTCTCGTCGAGGACCGTACCCATGATGATGTTGGTGTGACCCGCGGCCGCCTGAACCGTGGTCATCACTTCTTCCACTTCGAACAGGGTCATATCCTGGCCGCCCGAGATATTCAGCAGAATGTCCCTGGCCCCGTCGATGTCCATGTCCGCCAGCAGCGGGTGCTTCATGGCCCGTTCCGCCGCTTCCAGCGCGCGCATGTCTCCCTCGGACTCGCCGGTGCCCATGAGGGCCTCGCCCTTATTCTCCATGGTCGTCCTGATATCGGCGAAATCAACGTTGATCAGCCCGGGCAGGGTGACCAGGTCCGAAATGCCGCGCGTGGCCTGCAGCAGGACCTCGTCGGCCACCTTGAGCGCGTCTTTGAATGAAGTGTTGCGGCTCACGGCTTCCTTCAGCTTCTGGTTGGGGATGATGACGACCGTATCCACATGCTCTTTCAACGCAGCGAGCCCGGTTTCGGCGTTCGCCGCCCGCTTGGGTCCCTCGAAGGCAAAGGGCTTGGTCACGACGCCGACAGCCAGGACGTCCAGTTCCTTGGCGATCTGCGCGATCACCGGCGCGGCGCCGGTACCCGTGCCGCCCCCCATGCCCGCGGTGATGAAAACCATATCGATATCGGTCAGGTGTTCCGCGATTACGTCCCGGCTTTCCTCCGCGGCCTTGCGCCCTACGTCCGGATTCGCGCCGGCGCCGAGACCGCGGGTGATCTCGTGTCCCAGTTGTATCTTGTACTTGACATTGGAACCCGCCAGGTCCTGCGCGTCCGTGTTGGCGACCAGGAAATCGACGCCCGGGACACCGATTTCAACCATGTGGTTGACGGCGTTCTTTCCGGCGCCGCCCACGCCGATGATCTTCATGCGAGCGAACAGTCCCGGTTCCGCATCGAAGTCGAAAGTAGACATTTACAGCCTCCTTCTGTGGGTTTGAGGCAGCAATCTGCCGGTTTTGCATGAATCTGTACGAATGTGCATGCCGGTTGCTACATCAGGGCCGCGATCCGGCTTATCACACGGTCCAGCAATCCTCCTTCCGTACCATCGTGCCACTCCTTTTCCGAAAGGTTGTTCGTGGCGTAGCGCAACAAGCCGACACCTGTGGCGCACGTCGGTGCGTATTCGTCGTTTTCCAGTCCGGGAACCTCTTCCGGCGCGCCGATTTTCGCGGACATGCCGAAGACCTGTTCCGCCTGTTTCGCGATGCCCGGAATCAGCGCACCGCCGCCCGTGATGACGACTCCGGTGCCCACCAGGTGTTCGAAACCGCTGCTTCGGATCTCCTCCCGCGCGAGGAACAGAAGCTCCTTGATCCGCGGTCCGACCACGAAGGCCAGTTCCTCCCGCGTCACCTCCCGCGGCTCGCGGCCGCCGACCCCGGGCACTTCGATCATGTCGTCCCTGGCCGGCCGGACATAGACCGCACTGGCGTAGCCGCACTTGATCCGTTCGGCGTCCTCATGGGGCGTGCGGAGTCCGATGGCGATGTCGTTCGTGAGGTTGTTGCCGCCGGCCGGTATGACCGCCGAATGCCGAATGCTCCCCTCGTGGAACAGCGCGACCTTCGTCGTGCCTCCGCCCAGGTCGAGCAGCACGACGCCCAGTTCCTTCTCGTCGGACGTGAGTGCCGACTCGCCCGCGGCGATCGTATCCAGGACGAGTTCCCTGACCTGCATTCCGGATTGCACGATGCAGTTGCTTACATTCCGCAACGGGGTGACCGCGCCCGTTACGATGTGCACGAGCACTTCGAGCCGGACGCCCGACATGCCGCACGGGTCGGGGATCCTGCACTGGTCGTCCACGATGTGGTCCTGGGTGAGCACGTGGATGACCTGGCGGTCCGAGGGTATTTTCAGTGCCGTCGCCGCTTCGCGGGCGCGAAATACGTCCTCCCGCGTCACGCCCCGGCCGACGTCCGACGCGATGGCCACGGCGCCGCTGCTGTTGACGCTTTCGATGTGCTCGCCGGAAATCCCGACGATTACCGCGTTTACCCTGGCGCCCGCCTCTCGTTCCGCGGCCCGGAGCGCCTCCTCTATCGAACGGGCGGCCTCGTCCATGTTGACCACGACACCTCGTCTGAGGCCCCGGGACCTGCTCGTGCCCCTGCCCAGGATCCGCAGTCCGTCGTCTGCAATCTCGCCGATCAGCACGACCGTTCTGGTGGTACCCAGATCGAGCGCGGCGATTCGTTCACGAGCCATGTTCAACTCCTTTTGCCACTACGATCTCCCGCCTCCGGACCGGTTGGATACGATCGGCCGGACGATAACCTGGTCCTTGAACCGCAGGTCGATCTGGCGGGTACGGATGGCATCGGCTTCCAGCCGTTCCACCGTCCTTCTCAACATCTCGATCTTCCTCGGATAGTGGCCCGTCCCGAACAGTATGGCCAGACCGCCTTCGACCATGTAGGCGATCGGGTCATCGGAACTGGACACGTGTATCTCGGACAACTCGTCATACATCCCTGGAGACATCGTCCTGAGCACCCGCATCAGGTAGAGTGCGCGAGCCATCTCCGGATTGGCCAGCATGGCGTCTCTCAGCGTTTCGAAACTGCGGTCCTCCGACTCCGCGGCACCCTGCGCCTGCCGGTAGCTTGAAGCGTCGACGGTGATCACGGGAAGATCCGGCAGCCCGTTGCCGGGCGTCAGGAAGATCAACTCGCCGTGTTCCGAGACGCCGTAAAGCCGGTCCAGCTGCACGAAAGCGATCGGTTGCAGTTCCTCCACAAGGACCACGACGCTACCGGGCAGTCTCCTGGTGACCGAGACCTGTTTGAACCTCCGGTCCAGCATAAGGCGCCTTTCGGTCTCCGAGAGGTCGGCCGACCAGATGTTCCGCCCCCGCTCGAGACCGGAAATCGTGATGATATCTTCTTTGCCGACGATGCGGTTCCCCGAGACGTCGATGTTGTCCAGATTGAACGCCGTCGAGGTCTTCGTCCACTCGGACAGCGCCAGGCTGCCCATGGCCAGTCCGGCCGCCGCGACCGAGACGAGCAAGCCGGCCGCGAGCCCAGGCATCAGCCTGACCGCGGGATGCGTCCTGTGCAGCTTCATACGACCCCCGATTTCATCACGTGCACCTCGAGTTCAAGGGCTACGCCGGTCCGTTCGAAGACTCGTTCGCGAACCATGTCGATCAGCCGCAACGCGTCCGAAGCCGTCGCCCCGCCCTGGTTGATTACGAAATTTCCGTGGAGGTCGGACACCTTCGCTCCCCCGACCTGCAGGCCCTTGCAACCGGCCGCGTCGATCAGTCTCCCCGCCTTGCCGCCCTCGGGGTTCTTGAACATGCATCCGGCGCTCTGGTCCGCGGACGGCTGCGTGCGCTTCCGGTATTCGGTGAAATCCCGTATGCGTTCATACACGTTTTCCGGTTCGTCCGGCGTCAGCCTGAACACGGCCCCGGTCACGATGCCGCCCGGATCGATACCGCTCTCCCGGTAGGAAAACCCCGCTTTGCCAGCCGGGATCGTCTCGAAGTCACCGGAAGGCAGGATCAGTTCAATCGACTCCAGCACGCCGCCCAGATCGCTCCCGTGGGCGCCCGCGTTGCCACGGATGGACCCGCCTACCACGCCGGGGATCCCGGTGCAGAACTCCAGTCCGGCCAGGCCCGTGGCCGCCGCCGACCAGGCGAGCCGGGGCAGGCTGACACCGGCGCCGGCCCGGAGATATTCGCCTTCCTGCTTCAGATGCCACAGCGTACCCTCCGCCGGGGTCGATCCCCGTATCTTGATGACCAGCCCCCTGAAACCGTCATCCGAGAAGAGGATGTTGCTCCCGTTCCCCAGCACGAGCCAGGGGACCTCGCGCACTCTGGCCGCGGTGACGATTTCGAGCAGCTCCGACCGGGTTTCTGGCAAACACATCACGTCGGCCGGTCCCCCTACCCGGTAGGTGGTATGCCGGTCGAGGCCCTCGTTCAGCCGGAGCCGCCCTGAAGGCACCAACCCGCTGAAGATTTCAGATATTCCCATGAGACCGGACTCCGCTTTTCCGCAGCAGTTCGCAAACCTGGCTTCCCACCTCGCCGACGTCCCCCGCGCCGAGGGTCAGCACCAGGTCTCCATGCTCGAGTTCGTCCGCCAGCGCGGCCGCTACCCGGTCCTTGTCGGGGATATACGCGACGTTTCCGCCGAATGCGCTCGAGTCCTGGACGATCATCTCACCCGTCACCCCGTCCCGGGGCGTTTCCCTGGCCGGGAATACGTCCGTAACGATCTTCCGGTATGCGGGAAACCGCCCGAGGACGCGTCCGAATTCGCGGCGCAGATTCCGCGTCCGGCTGTAAAGGTGCGGCTGGAACACCACGAACATGCGCCGGGCGCCCGCGTTCGACACGGCGCGCAGCGCGGCCTCGATTTCGACGGGATGGTGGGCGTAGTCGTCCACCACCGTAACGCCGCGGATCCTGCCCAGCACTTCGAATCGCCTTTTCAACCCCCGGTATTCCGCAAGGGCCGCCATGGTCCGCTCGACGGGCAGTTCGAGATCGTCGGCCACGGCGATGGCGGCCAGGGCGTTGGACAGGTTGCACTCGCCTGGCTGCGGTAACACCAGCCGGCCGGCCGGAACGTCCCGCACGTACACCTCGGCGGAAACGCTCCAGCCCTTCGATTCCACCTGTTCCGCCCGGATGCAGGCTTTCGGCGAAAGCCCGTAGGTCACCAGGCGGCGGCGCAGGCCGGACTGGATCCTGCCGATGCCCGGGTCATCCGCGCACACGATCAGGGGCTGGTCCTCGGGCACGAGATGGGCGAAGACGGTGAATGCTTCATCGATGGCTTCCTGCGAACCGTAGTATTCCATGTGGTCGGCGTCCACCGAAGTGATCACGGCCGCCGCAGGCGTCAGCGCATGGAACGAACGATCGTATTCATCGGCTTCCACGACCATCCAGGAACCGTTCCCCCGTCGAACGTTGGATCCGTTTTCCGTCATGACCCCGCCGATGACGGCCGTCGGGTCCAGACCCGCGGCGGCCAGTACCTTGACGATCATGGCCGACGTGGAGGTCTTTCCGTGGGTACCCGCCACGGCGATGCCCTGCGTCCCGCGCGTCAGCATGCCGAGCAGTTCGGCGCGGGTGACGGTACGACGGCCCAGCCGGCGGGCCGCCGCGAGTTCGGGATTGTCCCCGGGGATGGCGGAGGAGTACACGATCAGGTCCGCGCCCTCCGCGTTGGCCGGGTCGTGGCCCTGGAAGACGGACGCTCCGAGACCGTGTAGCCGGTCGGTCAACGGCGTTCCCCGAAGGTCCGATCCGCTGACTGTGTATCCATATCCGAGCATCAGTTCAGCCAGTGCGCTCATGCCGATTCCGCCTATCCCGATGAAATGCGCGTGGCGGCAAGTCATCTCTGGTCCATGCCGGCCGGTCCCTTCGATCCGGCCGGTACCTTCGGTCCGATCAGTCATACTGCAGTCTCTGACGGCGATAGGTCATTCTGGATATGTTCAGCAGGATCCCGATACTCATCATGCAGAAGAGCAGCCAGGACCCTCCGTAGCTCAAAAAGGGCAGCGGCAGGCCCGTGGTGGGCAGCAAGCCCGTCACCACCCCGATGTTCACCAGCACGTGCAGCGTGATGAGCAGGGTCAGCCCCGATGCCAGGAAAAACCCGAAGGCGTCCGGCGCCATGCGAGCGATGCGGACCCCTCGCCAGGCGAAGACGACAAAGAGGCCCAGTACCGCCACCGACCCCAGGAACCCGAGCTCCTCACCGATCACCGCGAACACGAAATCCGTATGGGGATCGGGTAGAAAAAGGAACTTCTGCCGGCTCTGCCCCAGTCCGTTCCCGAACATGCCTCCCGTGCCCAGGCCGATCAGTGCCTGTTGCAACTGATAGTCCGCCCCCTGTAAATTGTGGGCCTGATCGGCGGAATTGCCGAAAAACCGTTCGAAGTAGGTCATGAGCCGGCCCCGGCTGTGCGCGGACGAGTACAGTTTGTAGACGAGGGCCGGGATCATGATCCCCACGGCGCCTGCCAGATGCAGCAACCGGGCCCGGCCGACGTAAAGCACCGCGAACGCGGTCGCGGCCAGTACGATCGCGGTGCCGTAGTCCGGCTGCAGGCCGATCATCAGGCAGGTGGTCGCGATCACCGCCAGCACGGGCAGAAAGCCGGTGAAAAACCGTTCCATGACGTGCTGGCGCCTGGCCAGCCAGTAGGCCAGGAAGATCACCAGGGCGATCTTGACCCCCTCCGCGGGCTGAATCGTCATGGAGAACAGGTTCACTGTGCGCGTCGCTCCACGGATGGTCATCCCGATGCCGGGAACGAACACGAGGGCCAGAAACCCCATGCCGATGACGATCAGGATCGGGGACCACTTCTGCAGTTTCTGGTAATTCAGGCTGGCGAAAAGGATCAGGATGACGATTCCGAGGATCAACCGCACCAGGTAACGTTTCAGGAAGAACCCGCTGTCCCCGGAGAACATCTCCGCGGCAACGGCTGAACTCGCGCTGTAAACCATGACCGACCCCACGCAGAGCAGGAGCAGCGACGAGACCAGCAGTGGAAGATCTATACGTTGATGCAACACGGATTTACTCCATTTCGCCCTGACCGAGCGACTTCTCCAGGTATTCCACGACGGATTCCATTCGCATGCCGCGCGATCCCTTGACGAGTACCACGTCGCCGTCTTCGACTTCCGCCAGTACCGCGGCGGCGGCCTCGTCGTTGCAGCCGCAGGACACGACGCGAGACGCCGGGAGGCCTTCGTCCACCGCGGCGGCGGCAATTTCGCGGGCCAGTTCTCCCACCGTGATGATCCGCTCCGCCACCTCCGCGGCGCGCTTACCGATATCCCGGTGCGCCGCCCTGCCCAGGTCGCCCAGTTCCAGCATGTCTCCGAGGACGACCAGTTTACGTCCTCCGGCCGTTGCCAGCGCGTCCAGGGCCGCCTTCATGGACGACGGATTGGCGTTGTACGCGTCGTTTATCAGGTGAACGGCACCCGCCTTCCTGTACTCCATGCGCATGGGTGTGGGCTCGACGCTACGCAGCGCACGGGCGATGCCCTGGTCGTCGATTCCCGAGAGCCTGCCCACCGCCACGGCGGCCGCGGCGTTCATGACCTGGTGCGCTCCCATCAGGTTTATTCGAAAGGAAGCCCCGTCCGACAACGTAAAGGCCGATCCGGACAGTTCGGTCCTGGCGCGCACCAGCCTGACGTCGGCCCCCGCGCTGCGGCCGAAGGTGACCACCCGCGCCAGGCTGCGCCCGGACTGCTTCATGACGAGGGGGTCGTCGGCGTTCAACACCGCGCTGCCGCCTTTCGGCAGGTGGTCGAGGATCTCGCCCTTGGCCCGGGCGATGCCTTCGATGGACTCGAAGAACTCGATATGCGCGGGCCCCACGTTGGTAATCACGCCGATGGACGGACGGGTCATCCGGGACAGCCGGTCCAGTTCGCCCGCATGGTTCATGCCCAGTTCGAGTACCGCGGCACCGTGGTCTCCCCGCAGGGAAAACAGGGCTTCGGAGACGCCCAACTGGCTGTTCAGGTTCCCGGGGGTCTTGAAGACCCGGTAGCGTTCGCCCAGCACGGAGGCGATCATGTTCTTCGTTGTGGTCTTTCCGCTGGAGCCCGTAACCGCGACCACGGGCAGGTCGAAACGCCTCCGGTGCCAGCCCGCGAACGCCTGCAGCGCCGGAAGTACTTCGGGCACGACGATCCGCGCGGCGTCCGGGGCTTCCTGGTCCGCCTGGTCCGCCTGGTCCGCCCGGTCCGGCCGGCGTGCGTGCCAGTCGTCCGTGACGAGGGAGGCGCACGCACCCGCGCGCATGGCCTCGGGTACGAAGTCGTGACCGTCGAATCTCTCGCCGGCAATCGCGACGAAAAGGTTGCCCTCCTCGATTCGCCGGGTATCCGAACAGACGCCCGTGATCCGGCTGCTACGATGCGCCTGGGACGGAACGTGCAGACTGCCACCCATGATTCCGGCGATTTCCGCCAGGGTGGGCTCATCCGTTCCGTTGTGATTATCCATAGTGCGCCTCGAGACATTCCCGGGCCTTGATCCGGTCGTCGAACTCGATCTGCGTATCGCCCACGACCTGGTAGACCGTGTCTCCCCTTCCGGCGATCAAAACGGTGTCGCCTTCGCCGGCTTCGCGCAGGGCCTTGTGAATCGCTTCGCCACGGTCCTGTACGATATGGGAGCGGACGTTGGGCAGGAGACCCGGCTCGATATCCCGTATGATCCGGTCGGGCGGTTCCGTTCTGGGATTGTCGGTCGTCACGATGACGACGTCGGCGTGCGTGGACGCCGCCCGGCCCATGAGGGGCCGCTTGCCCGGGTCCCGGTCCCCGCCGCAGCCGAACACGACGGTCAGGTTTCCCCGCGTCCATTCCCGGCAGGCCGAGAGCACGGCGCCGAGCGCATCGGGCGTATGGGCGAAATCCACGAGCACGTTGAACGGCTGTCCGGCGTCGACGCGCTCCAGCCGGCCGGGTACCCTGATCCCGGATACGGCCCGGTTCATCAGCGCGCCGTCGATGCCGAACTCCAGCCCCACGGAAATCGCCGCCAGGGCATTGTACGCGTTGAACCGGCCCATGAGCGGCAGCGTCACATTGAACGGCGGATCGGAACGAACCTGCACCGCAAGGGTGGTCCGGTCCGCGTGGTAGCCGATCGGACCCGCCCTGTGGACGTCCGCTCTCTTGTCCAATCCATAGGAAATGACGCGCGCGCGCGAGGCGTTCCTGAAATGCACGAAGGCCGGATCATCCAAGTTGAGGACGGCGGTGCCCTCCTCGTCGAGCAGTTCGGAGAAAAGCAGCGTCTTGGCTTCCCTGTATGCGTCGAAGGTCTTGTGGTCGTCCAGGTGTTCCCGGGACAGATTGGTATAGACACCCGTGGTGAACCGCAGACCGAACAGTCGCTGCCAGGCCAGGCTGTGGGAAGAAACTTCCATGACGACGCATTCGCCACCCCGGTCCCGGATTTTCCTCAAGGTGCGGTGGAGTTCCATCGGGTAGGGCGTGGTGTGACTCAGCTTCCAGTCGAGCACCTCGCCCAAGTACCGGCTGCCCAGCGTGCCGATTCCGCCCACCGACCGGCCGCACTCCCGGAGGATGGCCTCGACCAGCAGCGACACCGTCGTCTTGCCGTTGGTCCCCGTGACGCCGACCAGGCAAAGGTCGTCCGCCGGCCGGCCGTAATACGCGGCCGCCATCAGACCGTATGCCCTGGAGGTGTCCGGAACGATTACCGTGGTCGCGTCATCGAGGCGTTCGTCGTTTTCCTGAACCACCACCGAGGCACCCCGTGCCACCGCGTCGCGGACGTACCGGTGGCCGTCGCGGCCCGACGGCTCGCGTAGCGCGACGAAGACGTCGCCGGGCTTAACGGACCTCGAATCATGGACGATCCCGCCGAACTCCCGGTCGGCCTGGCCGGTACCGTCGGCTCGGTCCGGCTGGCCGATCACCTCTTTACGAGGCAGTGCGTCCAGTAATCTGGAAAGCTGTATCAACGCCTTGACCCTCAGTGCCGTCGTACGCTCGGGGCGAGTGATGGGACGGCTAGTTGTATGGGCCGCATTCGATGATGCATCGTTCACCGGAATAGACCCCGCGGCCCGGTGCCGGAATCTGGCGACGGACGTAGCCCGTGCCGATTATGGTTGCTTCGATGCCGATTTCAGCCAGGGTTTTGACGGCTTCTCGTACGCTCATGCCGATCACGGACGGCAACGCGACCCGGGCCCGCTCCGGCCCTGTGAGGGCACCGGGACGCTCGATTTCCCAGCGGTCGTCGAGCGGCAGCAGGTCCCGGGGCATCCGTCCTCTGACGCCCGGGTGGGACCAGTCGGATACTTCGGATTCACGGTCCGAAGCGGTATTCGGTTCGATGGAGGCCAGGTGCAGCGGAAGGCCGTCGTCGGATTCGGGTATCGACTCCACCGGGCCGTCCGGCATATGGACGAGACGGCGAACGATCTTATTGAAGACGGGCGCGGCTACCGATCCACCGTAGAAACCGCGCTTCTTCGGTTCGTCGATCATGACCAGTACGACGATTTCCGGATCCGATGCGGGAAACATGCCGACGAAAGACGACCGGTAGTTCCGGGTGTATCCCCTGCCGTCCTCACGCGCCTTCCAGGCCGTGCCGGTCTTCCCGGCGACCTTGAATCCGGGAACCGCGGCCATCGTCCCCGTGCCACGGTCCACCACCCCGGTAAATACGTCCAACAGGATTTCGGCGGTCTGCGGCTTCATCACTCTGCGAACGACGGATTTCGGAACGGGCACGACCGTACCGTCGTTTCGCGTGATGGATCTGATGATCCGTGGTTGCAGGAGTTGCCCCCCGTTGGCCACCGCGCAATAGGCGGCCGCCAGTTGCACCCCGGTTACGGAAACCCCATAGCCGATGGACATGGTGGGCAGCGTCGACCTGGACCACCTGGCCGGTTTGTGCAGGATCCCATTGACCTCGCCCGGCAGTGCGACGCCCGTCTTCATGCCGAAACCGAATGACCGGGTGTATTCATAAAAAGTCTTCTCGCCGAGCTCCAGGGCGATTTTCACGGTACCGACGTTACTGGAATGCTCGAAGACCTCCCGCACGGACAACTCATTGAAAACGTCGTGGTCCGAAATCGTCTGGGTTCCTAATTGGATCCGCCCTCCGCTCGTATCGATTCGGTCTTCGAGCGAGAATGCGCCGGTCTCCAGGGCCGCGGTCGCGGCGACGATCTTGAACGTCGAACCGGGTTCGTAGGAGTCTACGACGGGCCTGATCTTCTGGGCTTCGAATGGGAATCGGCCTGGCGTGTTGGGGTCGAAATCCGGTGAACTGGCCATGGCCAGTATGTCGCCGTTCCCCGGATCCATCATGATGACCATGCCGCCAAGCGCCTCGTGCCATGCAATCGCCTCTTCAAGCACCTTTTCCGCGGCGACCTGGGCTGCTATATCGATCGTCAGGACGACATCCGCGCCATTCTCCGCCGACTTCCGGTAGTCATCCAGCCACGTGTAGGCCCGCCGCTGGGCATCGATCTGGACTACGCTGTAACCTTCTTTACCGGACAGCAGCCGGTTGTGTTCCATTTCGAATCCGGCCTGTCCGGCACCATCGACGCTGAATCCCAGCACCTGGCCTGCGGCGGTCCGGTAAGGATAGACCCGCCTCGCTTCCTTTTCCGTGCGGATATAGGGTTCGAAACGGGGGTATGTGGACAGCCCCCTGATCCGTTCGCTGGTCTCCGGATTCACCCACCGTACCAGGTACCGGAAGTCGGTGGATCCGGAAATCCGGTCCACGATATGCCGGGGATCTTCGCCGGTGATCTGGGAGAGTTGTACGGCCAGGTTGCCGACGTCGGCGCTACTGAACCGGTCCCAGTCGAGATCCTGGATGCCGAAGGAGTCGAACTCGACGCTCAGCGCCAGCGTGTTCCCGTTTCGATCGTAGATACGGCCCCGGCGGGGATCGATGGTGACGACTCTGTGCTGCTGGTCACGCGCTCGCTGCCTGTAGGTCTCGCCGTCGCGAATCTGTATCAGGGCGATTCGATATCCAAGACCTGCACACAGCAACATACCGACCGCGAAGAGGAGGGTCAGTCTGCGCAGACAGGATTTCGCGACCATATCGGGTGTTCCTCATCGGGAATCCACTCGAGCCGTTCGGAACGAGGCGAGGATCAATGCGTCTTCCGCCGGTTTTCCAGCAATCGCCCTTACATCGGGCTCGGTGCCGGCCAATGCCACGGCCGTGTCCACCGCGTCCATGACCACGACCTGTCCGACCGCCGCGTGTTCCAGTTCGAAACGATGCATGGCCACGGTTTCGTTCCGGAGCTGTTCCGCGAGCCGAACGATCCGCACGTGCAGGTAGGCGCTTTTCTTTTCCATCGCCTCCTTCCGGTGCTCCAGTTGAAGGATCTCCTGCTTCAGTGTCCTGGTTTCCACCTGGTGCCAGATGTAGAACATGCTCAACGACGTGACGAGCGCGATCATACCGATCCAGCTGAACAACTGTCCCATGTACGGATGGTCGCTGCAGAATCTGAAAGCGGATTTCATGTCGGCCTCTCCGGTCGTAATAGGTGGTGCGGATTTCAGCGTGCGGCGTGATCGTCGGGCAAGCGCTCAATCATACGAAACCTGGCGCTTCGGGCCCGCGGGTTCGTCGCGACCTCTTCCCGTAAGGCCACGACGGCCCGCCTGGTGTGCAGCACGGCGACGCGCTCGTGCCGGCACACGCATTGCGGAAGGCCCGGCGGGCAAATGCAATCCGAAGCCCAGGTTTCGAACGTACGCTTGACTATGCGGTCTTCTAACGAATGATAGGATATGACTCCGAAACGACCCTGGCCGCTCAACAGCGGCAGCAGGTTGTCCAATGCCGTTCTCAATCTGTCCAGCTCCTGGTTCACGGCGATTCGCAGTGCCTGGAACACCCGGGCGCAGGACTTGACCGCCCATCTGCGGCGGACCGCCGACCTGATCGTATCGGCCAGCCCGGTGGTGGAGGTCAGCGGTGACTTCGCGCGGTTCCTGACAATCGCGTTCGCGACGCTGCGGGCCTGCCGTTCCTCGCCGTACTCCCCGAGGATCCGTTCGATATCGTCCCGGGAACCCCCGTTGACGATATCGGCTGCCGTCAGCGCCCCGCCCCGGTCCATGCGCATATCGAGCGGACCGTCAGACTGGAAGGAGAAACCGCGGCCGGGCGTATCGATCTGGTACGATGACACGCCCAGGTCCAGAAACAGTCCGTCCACCCGCGGGATGCGTTCCGCTTCCAGCACGGACGCCAGTTCTGTAAAGTCACGATGCATGATATCCACGCGAGGGGTTCCGCCGCCCGCAAGCCTGGCACTGGACACGCGGACCGCTTCAAGGTCCTTGTCCAGCCCGATCAGCCGACCGGAGTCATCAAGCCTGTCCATGATTGCGCGGGCGTGTCCGCCTCCTCCTATGGTTCCGTCCACGTAGGTGCCCGAACTGTTCCAGACGATCATATCGGCTATTTCCCCGGCAAGAACGGGAACATGGATGTATGAATCTGCCAGACCCATGTTTATTCCGCTGCTGCGTTTATTCCGCTGCTGTATTTGCCCATGGGTGGAATTGATCAGACGAACAGGGATTCCGCGATTTCTTCGTAAGTGTGTCCCGATTCGTCCATCACTTTCTTGTATTCCTTGGGACTCCAGACTTCAAAGTGGTCGAGCGTACCGACGATCAGCACTTCGGATTCGATGCCGGCGCGTTCGATCAGTTGCCGGGGAAGCGCGATGCGCCCCTGCTTGTCCATGGAAACCGCCACGGCCTCCGACGAAAGCATCCTGATGAAGATCCGCGTGTTCTGCCTCGTGACGGGCAGTTCGCGCAATCGGGTGTCGATCTGTTCCCACTCGTCGATCGGATATACGAAAAGGCATCCGTCGAGTCCCCGCGTGATGATCAGCGTGTCGTCCTCGTCGGTCCGGATGTGCTTACGGAACTTCACCGGGACATTCACTCGTCCTTTGTGATCCACGGTGTGCGTGTATGATCCCAGGAAGTTGACCATCCGTCATCTCCTTGAAATACAAAGGAGTAAACACCCTAACGTGAGGTGATCGTTGAAGAATACTATACAAGTGTTTGGCAGTTAGGATGTTCGGTGACCCACTTTGTCCCACTTTTACCCACTATACTACATTGTGCCCCCCATATTGTCAAAATAAAAATTGGACTTACATCGATTTTCTTTACCTTTGGATAAGGAAAACTTCGTAACTCCAAGTGCTCAAAAGACTATATATACGTTGATACACATCAAACGTTGACACCATATGTCACGGGATGCCTGCGAGATGACACTATATGGCGCCGTAAACGCGGAAAGACCGTAGCGACGCGGATTTCCCGGCCGTTGCGCGGGTTACGCAAACTTTTACGTCGAAAAAAAAATGAAAAACCGGAGGGGCTTACTGAATCGGTGCGTCGTACGGCAGGTGGGCTACTTGCCGTCCCGGAGTTCCCTCGACCGCTGGGTGGCGGTTTCGACCGCGCTGATCAACATGCTGCGCAAGCCGCGGATTTCCAGGTCGTGGACCGCCGCGATGGTGGTGCCGCCCGGCGTCAGGACCTGGTCGCGCAGCACCGCGGGATGCTTGCCGGTCTCCTGGATCAGCCGCGCGGCGCCGAGTACGGTCTGGGCGGCGAGGTCCAGGGCGACGTCCCTGGGCAGGCCCATTTTCACGCCGCCGTCGGACAGCGCTTCGATGACCATATATATGTAGGCGGGACCGCTGCCGCTGAGTCCGGTTACGGCGTCCAGCAGATGTTCGTTCACGAACACGACCCGTCCCACGGCCTGGAAGATCCGGGCGGCCATCTGCTTGTGTTCTTCGCCGGCGTACCTGCCCGGTGAAATGGCGGCGGCCCCTTCGTCCACCAGCGAGGCGATGTTCGGCATCACGCGCACGACGGGATTCTCCGTGCGTATCATTTCGGTGATCCCGGCAGTCGTCACCCCCGCGGCGATCGTGATCAGCAGCTGGTCGAGACGCAGAAGGTCGCGCACCTGGTCCGCCACGCGCTCGATGGCCTGCGGCTTGAGGCAGATCATGACGATATCCGCTTCGCGCACCGCTTCCCGGTTGTCGGTGGTCCACCGTACTTCCCACTGATCCGCCAGGTCCTTCAGATAGTCGGACCGCAGACCGGTAATCACGATCTGGTCCGGGGGAACGAGATTCGCTCTGCGTATGCCGCCGAGCAGGCAGGACCCCATGTTTCCTGTTCCGAGTATCATGAGGCGGTGGTTATTGAGCATTTTGCACCTTCCGGTCGGTGATGCCAGGGTTATCCGACGTATATGGCGGACACGATGCGGTCCAGGCCGTTGTAATCCTTCACGATCTCCACGTTTCCATAGGCGCGGCGTTCCGCCATCATGCGGGCCACCGCGGCGGACTGCCCCGCGCCGATCTCAAGGGCGATCATCCCGCCCGCGTTCAGGTACCCCGGGGCCTGCTCGATGAGTTCGCGATGGTAATCCAGTCCGCCTTCGCCGCCGTGAAGCGCCAGCCGGGGTTCGTACGCGCGAACCTCCTCCGGCAGGCCGTCCATTTCCCGGGAAGCGACGTAGGGCGGGTTGGCCACGATCAGGTCCAGGGCGTGCGGCCCGTGCGCATCGAAAGGCGCGAGCAGCGAACCCTGCATAAAGGTGATCCGGCCGTGACGGTCCCCCAGGAGATTGCCGGCATTCCTGCGCGCGACCTCAAGGGCCCCCGCAGAAACATCCGTAGCGTATCCCTGTGCGAACGGGCATTCCAGGGCGAGCGTGACCGCCAGGACGCCCGAGCCCGTGCCGATGTCCGCGAATCGCACGGCCGGACTCCCGGTCCGCGCGCGGTGCACCCCATCCAGGCAGGGACGCACGTGGTCGACGAGCCGTTCGGTCTCGGGCCGGGGGATCAGCACGGCGGGCGAAACCTCGAACCCGCGACCGTAGAATTCCGTACGACCCGTAAGATACTGGACCGGCTCGCCGCGCATTCTCCGGCCGACCAGCGCCGATAACCGCGAAGTTTCCAGTGGGTCGAGCCGCCGGTCGTGATCCAGGTACAGCTCGAGTCGGCTCGACGCGCATACCTCGCCGAGCAGCAGTTCCGATTCGACACGGCTGACGTGACCCGCCGGGCTGACGTGACCCGGCCGGCCGTCCAGCTTCCGGGCCGCCCAGTCAACCGCCTGGAGCACGGTCGTCGCGGTGGGACATTCGAATTCGTTCATGGTTCACATCCGGTGGCCTGCGTCATGCAGACGTCAACTGGGCCATTTTCTCCGCCCGGTCCGCCTCCGCCAGGGACTCCACGATCTCGTCGATGTCCCCTTCGAGGATCTGGTCGATCTTGTACAGCGTCAGACCGATGCGATGGTCCGTGACCCTTCCCTGCGGGAAGTTGTAGGTCCGGATCTTCTCGCTTCGGTCTCCCGATCTCACCTGGGACCGTCGGCTGCTCGCCATCTCCGCTTCCTGTTCCTGCCGGGCCATGTCCAGCAGGCGGGCGCGCAACACCTTCATCGCCTTGGCCTTGTTCTTGTGCTGCGACTTCTCGTCCTGGCACGAGACGACCAGGCCGGTCGGCACATGGGTAATGCGTACCGCGGAATCGGTCGTGTTCACGCTCTGGCCGCCCGGGCCGGAGGAACGGAAAACATCGAAGACAAGGTCTTTCTTCTCGTCGATTTCCACATCGACTTCCTCCGCTTCGGGCAGAATGACCACCGAGGCGGCGGAGGTGTGCACCCGCCCCTGTGTTTCCGTTACGGGAACCCGCTGCACGCGGTGGACACCGCTTTCGTTCTTCAGCCTTCCGTAGACCCCCTTGCCCTCGATCTGGAAGAAGACCTCCTTGACGCCGCCCCTCTCCGCCCCGTTGGAATTCAGCGTTTCCGTCTTCCATCCGCGGCTGTCCGCGTACCGGCTGTACATGCGGAACAACTCTCCGGCGAAGATCGCCGCCTCGTCACCTCCCGTACCCGCACGGATCTCGCAGATGATATTGCGCTCGTCTTCGGGATCCCTGGGAACGATCATTCGCGTGAGCTCCTCCTCCATGGCCGTCCGTTCCCGGTCGAGGCTTTCCACCTCGTCCCGGGCGAGTTCGGCCATGTCGGGATCGGCCGCGGACTCCTGCAGCACCGACCGGGCCGATTCGAGGTCGTCCAGGACTTTCCGGTACACGCGGTACCGGTCGACGACCGGGGTCAGTTCCCGGTACGCCCGCCCGATTTCGCGCATTTTCTGCGGATTGGTGGTTACGGAAGGGTCCGCCAGTTGACGGTCGAGCGACTCGAAGCGTCGCACGATGTTTTCGAGTTGATGGAGTAACATGGAGGCATGGAATAGGAAAGGGGAGCGGCGCAACCGAAGGTCGAGGCAAGCGTGGCCATCGCGCCTGGAAGGGACCGGCGACTTCGGCCTGAGGATTACTCGTTTATTCCGTACTTCCTGTTGAAGCGTTCCACGCGGCCCGCACTGTCGACCATCTTCTGCTTCCCGGTATAGAAGGGATGGCACGCCGAACAGATCTCCACGTGGATCGTGTCGATCGTCGATCGTGTCTGGAATGTATTGCCACAGGCGCAGGATACCGTGATTTCTTTGTATTCCGGGTGAATACCGCTCTTCATCGGGCTTACTCCTTGAGGTCATCGCTATGAAAACAGCACGGCCGGTCCGCTTGTCGGTCGAAGCGCGCAGGCAATAATAGGCGAAGCGGCAAGGACTGTCAAGCATCTTTTGCCCCCCTGCCGGCCGGCCTCAGGACAAAGGAGTTGCCGACGATTGGCCGGTCCTTTATATTGACGTGTCTTTTCAACATCGTCCGGAAACATGCGGTCGGCCTGGCTGGCTCAGACGCCGCAAGTCCGTAAGGAGCACTGGCAAGATGGCCTTGATGAAACTACTGAGAGAACGAACCCACGTCGTCATGATCATCCTGGTGATAGCGTTCGTAGGACTGATCGGCCTGGAATGGGGCGCTGACATGACCGGCAGGGGCCCGGGCGGGCAGAATGCCGTAGGTTCGATCAACGGCGAATCCGTGTCCTACGAGGAAATGCGGTTTGAAGTGGAACGCCAGCAGGAAATCGACCGCCAGCAGCAGGGCGGCAGCTTGGACGAATTCCGGCGCCGCGAAATCATCAACGAAGTATGGGACCAGCGTGTAAACCTCACGTTGCTCGAACAGCACATCGGTCAGCAGGGCATCAGCGTAACCGACGCCGAGATACTGGAGGCGATCCGCACGAATCCACCGGAGTACATCAGGCAGCAGGAAATGTTCCAGACGGACGGCGAATTCGACCAGACCAAATATCTCCAGGCGCTGAACGATCCGGCGGTCGAAGGCTGGACGTTTCTCGAAGACCAGTACCGCATGCTGCTCCCCAGGCAGAAGCTCGTCAGCCGCGTGGTGTCGGGCGCCCGCGTAACGGACCTGGAAGTCCGGCAGGCCTTCATGAATCAGAACGAGCGGCTTACGGCCAGATATCTCCTGTTCGATCCGGAAGACCAGGTCGTGGAACCGGAATCGATCACCGATGAAGATATCGCCGTGTACTATTCGGAGCATCCCGAAGCGTTCCTGGAGGACGACCAGGTTTCGATTTCCTACGTCATGATTCCGAAGCAACCGAGCGTGGCCGATTCCCAGCGTGTCGAACGACAGATCAACGAGCTTTACGACCAGCTTGCCAACGGCGCTGATTTCGAAACCCTGGCCAGGGACTTCTCCGAGGACACATCCAACGCCGCCGAGGGAGGAGACCTGGGCTTCTTCGGCCAAAACGCCATGGTCCCGGAATTCGAAGCGGCCGCCTTTGGAACGGCGCCCGGCTCCATTTCGAATCCCGTGAAGACGGAGTATGGCTGGCACATCATCAAGGTGGAAGAGACAGCGGTCAGGGACGGCGAGGAACAGGTTCGCGCGCGCCACATACTCCTGAGGACCATGACCGGACAGCAGACCCTGGGCGAGCTGAACGACCTGGCGAGACAGCTTCAGGCCCGGGCCGTCGAAAGCGGCCTGGAGGATGCGGTCCGCTTCGCCGGCGCCATGCCGGATTCCCTCCGGGTCGAATCCACCGGGTTTTTCGCCGACCGCCCCGACGGGTTCATCCCCGGCATCGGGTACCTGGTCGGCGCGTCGTCTTTCGCCTTCGCATCCGAACCCGGTGAAATCGGAGAGGTGCTGGAGAACACCAGCGGTTTCTACGTCCTTGCGAACGCCGGTGAAAAACCGGCGGGCGTACTGCCCCTCGAGGAAGTGGAACTGCGCATCCGATCGATCCTCGTGCGGAACGGGAAAATGGAACAGGCCAGGCTCCGCGGCGAAGAGGTCCGATCAAGCCTCGCAGGCGGCAACCTGGACGCGTTAGGCGGTGAGATGGCGGACCGGGTCGCCACCACGGATCCCATTACGCGGCAGCAGGCATTCATCCCTCGAATCGGGCAGGATCTGGATTTCATCAGGGGGGCCTTCCAGCTGTCGGAGACCGGCGAGCTCAGCGAAGTCGTAGAAGGGGAACGGGGTTACTACCTCATCCAGCTGGTGGACAGGGAACCGGTCGATGAGACGACCTACGAGATGGTGAAGGAGAACCTGAAACGGCAGTTGCTGATCCAGAAGCAAAATCAACTCTACCAGGAATGGCTTACCAGGCTGCGCGAAGACGCCGTAATCGAAAACAACCTGAGGGATTTCTTCGCCATATAGCACGCTACATAATCAGGTCGCGCATTGCGTAGATGATCCTCCGGGCGCGCATCCTGGTCTCGTACTTCTGCCGCGCCAGACCGCTTCGCGACAGGTTCTCCGCTTTCAACTGGATGTGGAACCTGAAGCACTGGGACGTACCCGACGGCCGCACGGTCAGGTAGTTGAGTCTCTCCTCGTCGAAATAGAACCGAATGCCCTCGTCGGGAAATCCCGGCCACTGGTGCGCGTCCGCGTACTTGCCCGCCACGAAGGTCTCCGATGACCGCACCGGGAGACCGTCCAGCGTAAGGGACGCACCGTCCCGCACGCGTTGTCCCAGCTCCGCGCAACGTCTCAGGATGGCGATCTTCCGCGTCAACCCTTCCAATCCCTTGAATTCTCCCCAACGCGGGACCGGAACGACGTCGGTGGCGAAATACCCGATATCGGGATCCAGGTAAATCTGTTCGTCGATCAGTTCGTATACCGTCGTCCCATGGGACGCGGCATAGGCCGCCACTTCGGCGAGCAGGATCGCGGCGAAGACACCGTCCTTGTCGCGCACGTGGCCGTTGCTTCCCATGGCCGCGGCCTGGGCGGGCGGTCCTCCCAGGATACTGAACCCGTTGCTCTGCTCCAGGCAGCCCACGTTGCAGCGTCGGGGCATGCCCTCCATATCCACGGTCTGATAGACGGTATCTTTGAACCGGGGATCCGACAGGTCGTCGCCCGACCACACCCGTTCCACCGCGTTGGCGATCAGGCCGAACCCGACCCAGGTCTTTACGACGCCGACGCCGTGTTTCCGTGCGATCCGCACCAGTGCGTCGGTCGTGATGTGGGAAAGCACGATGAACGACTCTTCCGGCCGCGGGTGAAACGCCCGCGTGCTCCCGGCGCCGTGCGACAGGCGATACCAGAGCAGCAGAGACCATGCGTCGTCGGCCGACAGCAGCACATGGGACCGGTTGTCGTGGTATTGCCGGAAGGCCCGGGGGACCTTGACCACGAGCCCCGCCCGGTCGGCGTCCGGGTCGGTCCCGATCATCAGGTCGAGCGCCTCCATGGCATCCGCGCCGTACTGTTCGACGTACGCGTCGACGGCGATCTCGGACGCCGTGGGATCACCCGGGTCCGGTTGTTGTTCGGGATGGTCCTGAAAGGCGGGGAAGAGCCCGTTGAGCTCGTTCAACCGGTGGCGGGTTACCGTGTCCACCCGGGTGAAACCGAAATCGCTCAACAGCCGGGGCACCGCCTTTCGTCCGGCCCCGTGAAACGCGCAGTACCCGATTCCGATGGTGGGCGCCCACGACTTCATCATCGCGGCGTCGGAAATGAATCCCCGGATCTGGTCCTGGTACATCCTATGGATATCTACGAGGGGACGGCCGCGATAGTCGAATCCGGCCAGTGGTGCGGCGCCGCCCAGGAACACGAGCTTGTTGCCGTCACGGCGAGGGTCTTCGGGGTGCTCAGGATCGGCCCCGGCGTCATCGAAGTCGAGGAGAGCGACCTGGGACGGCGTCGTTTTACGGATGTAGTCGTTGTAGATGACCGATCGTTCCTGTGGAGAAAACTGCGATCCCGTCCTGGCGGAAAGCTTGTAGCCATTGTATCTGCGGTCGTTATGGCTCGCCGAAATCAGAATGCCCATGTCGGCGCCCAGCGTCGGTATGGCGAAGGTCATTTCAGGGTACGGACAGGCTTCGTCGAAGAGGTAGACTTTCAGCCCCTCCGCGAGGAATACCCCGGATACCAGCCGGGCGAAATCCTGGCCCGCCACCCGGCTGTCATAGCCGATGACGATGGACCGGAGTCCATGGGCGGTCGCGTACTTCGCGACGCCCGTTGACTTCAGCAGGAGAACGATGTTGTTGAGGGTATTCGGCCCCTTGAGGATGGGGGCGTCCATGCCGTCCCGGGCGAGGATCAGCAGTTCTTCGTCCGACATGGCGGCTTTACCGCGTATGCCCGCCGTGCCGAACTTGATCTCGTCCACGTAGGCTTCGACCAGTTCGTCCCACCTGGCCGCTTCGACGGCGCTTCTCAGTCCTTCGCCGAGCCGTGGGGACAACCGGCTGATGTGAGGGTCGGTCAACCAGCGGCGCAGATTCGGAAGCACGTTCAGACGGGCCTGGTCGTAGAGCCCTTCGTCGATCAGCCCGTGGCGGAACTGCTCTTCGAGGAAACCGGAGATCCCGGCTTTCGCCTTCCGAACGACGGCGTCGGCGTCGATCGCCATGGGGTCACCCGTCGGCGATATGGACCTGCGTGCGCTTCTTCCCGTACCGGCGGAACTGGACGATGCCGTCCGTCAATGCGAAGAGGGTGTCGTCGTTGCCGCGCCCTACGTTTTCTCCGGGCAGAATCCGCGTTCCCCGCTGCCGGACGATGATGTTGCCGGCCCGGACGCGCATGCCGTCTCCGGTCTTGACGCCGAGAAACTTGGGGTTGCTGTCTCTCCCGTTGCGGGAACTACCTACACCTTTCTTGTGGGCCATCTGAGAAAATCCTTTCCGGTCAGTTGGATGCGCTTGGGTCGTAGTTGATACCGGTGATTTCGAGCGCGGTATACGGCTGCCTGTGCCCTCTCTTCCGGCGGTAGTTCTTCCGGCGTTTCATCTTGAACACCACGATCTTGGGATGGCGGCCCTGCTCGGTGACTTTGGCCGTCACGGTGGCCCCGGCCACCGTCGGCGTGCCGACCAGCGTCTCTCCGCCGCCCAGGAGGAGCACCTGGTCGATGGTGATCTCGTCTCCCACTTCGGCGGCGATCTTCTCGACCTGGATCGTGTCTCCCTCGTTGACACTGAACTGCTGATCGCCGGATCTGATTACAGCGTACATCTATCTCGCTCCTTGTCCGTTTGGTCCGGTGGTCCGCTTACTTGAACTCGTCGGTCACGTCCAGGTCCCGTTTGCCCGAAAACACGCGGAACTCTTCCACGTGCAGGAACGGGTCTTCCTCGACTTGAAGTTGCATCTTGTACTCGTCCTGCAGGTTCACCAGTTTCTCCCGTCCGTTCTCATGCAGACTCAACGCCACGGTGGGATGCACTTTGAGCTTGAGCTTTCGTTCTCTCAGGCCGGGCTTGGCCCGCTTCAGCCACCGGCCGATCTGGGTGACCATGGTGATGCGCGACATGATGCGGCCGGTCCCGTCGCACACCGGGCACGCCTCGCTGAAGGTGAACAGCAGGCTGGGGCGAATCCGCTGGCGGGTCATCTCGATCAGCCCGAATTCGCTGATCTCCTTGGACATGCGTGTCCGCGCGCGGTCGTGGGACATGGCCTTCTCCATTTCCTGGTGCACCTGGCGCCGGTTCCCGCGGTCTTCCATGTCAATGAAATCGATGACGATGATACCCCCGATATCCCTGAGCCTGAGCTGCCGCGCCACCTCCGCGCAGGCTTCCAGGTTGGTCTGGAATACGGTTTCCTCGTGACCCCTGGAACCCGCGTACCGTCCTGAATTCACGTCGATCGTCACCAACGCCTCGGTGGGTTCGATGAGGATGTAGCCGCCGTTCTTCAGCCATACCTTCCGGTGGAGCGCCTTGCCGATCTCGTTCTCGATCCCGTAGGCGTCGAACACCGGCGCCGTCCCGTCGTACATGTGGACGCGCTCGCGAAGCTGGGGGGCCACGCCCTTGAGATAGGCCAGGATCTCCTTGTATACCGCCTTCGAGTCGATGATCACGCTGTCGATGTCGGGCGTGAACAGGTCCCGTATCATCCCGGACGTCATTTCGACGTCCTTGTGGATCATGGCGGGCGCCGGCGTCTTCCCGACCTCCTTCTCTATAGTCCGCCATGTCCTGGTCAGTTGCTTGAGGTCGTTCTTCAACTCGGAATCCGATTTGCCCAGTGCGGCGGTCCGCACGATGACCCCGAAGTCGTCGTCCTTGAGTTTCCTGGCCAGGTCCCTAAGCCTGCGCTTTTCGTTCCAGTCGTCTATACGCCGGGAAACGCCGACGTAATTGGCATGGGGTACCAGCACGAGGAACCTGCCCGGCAGGGAAATCTGGGAGGTGACCCGCGGTCCCTTGGTGCCGATGGACTCCTTCGTGATCTGGACGACGATTTCCTGGCCTTCCTTGACCATCTCCTGGATCTGGTACTCCCGGTCCTTGCTCCTTCCGGATCCGGAATCCTGGTTCTCGTCGTCATCGAAATCAATCCAGTCGGCCCCACTGGTTACATCCGATGCCTGCAGGAAGGCCGCCTTGTCCAGGCCGATATCCACAAAGGCCGCCTGAATGCTCGGTATGACCGCCGTTACAACGCCCTTGCAGATGTTCCCGACCACGCGTTCGTGTTCCGGGCGTTCGACCAGCAGCTCGACGAGATGGTTATCCTCGAGCATCGCGATGCGCGTTTCGTGCGTGGCCGTCTCAACTATGATGTCTTTCCGCAAATATCAACCTTCTGTATGGTCCCTTAAGCGCCGGTTAACGTAAATGTTCCAAAGTAGTTAAATATAACATTCGGATGGCGTGGTGTCAAGTTCCGACTATTCCGACCGGAATATACGCGCGTATCTTCTCCAGCAGCTCCCCGGGTTCAAGTGTCGTCATGCATATATTGCCGATCGGACACTTGATCCGGTTGCAGCCTAGACAGTCGACGCTTTCCTTCCGCACCACGCCGTGACCGTCGCCCCAGGGCCCCTGTGCGCGGGGGTCGGTGGGACCGAAGATGCCGACGGTGGGAACGTTCAGCGCCGCGGCTATGTGCATCGGCGCGCTGTCGTTGCTGACCAGCAGGCCGCAGCGTTTAAGGAATGCGCCGAGTTCGGCGAGCGTCGTCTCCGGAAGCACGAGGGGGCGGTTGCGCATGGCGCCGGTTACCCGCGCGACGAGCCCTTCCTCGCCCGGACCCCACAGGACCAGGACATCCACGCCGTGTCCATCGATCAGGGCGTCGGCCAGGCGGCCGAAAAACTCGGGCGGCCAGCGCTTGATGGCCCAACCTCCGCCCGGATTCAGACCGATCAGCACGCGCGCGTCCGGGGCGTGCTCACGCAGCCACCGTTCTGCTTTCCCGCCGGCCGTCCCGGGTACGTTGACACGCGGCCGGTCGGTGGTCACCGGGATGTCCAGCGCCTCCAGGGCTTCCAGGTGGAACAGGACCTCGTGCCCTGGCCGGCCGGAGGGCGTAACCACGGTGGTGTAGGCGTGTCGGCGTCCCCGGAAGGCGAAACCGACCCGTTCCGGCGCACCGGTCAGCCAGGTCAACAAGGCGCTGCGGGGATTTCCGAAGAGGTCGAATACGAGATCGAAGCGTCTCTGGCGCAGGTTGCGATAGAACCGCGCCTGTTCGCGCCAGGAACCACGGATGCCCAGGCTTCCCCACCGGCGCAGGGGCAGCACGATGAGTTCGTCCAGCAAGGGATTCCACCGCAGGACGTCGGCGGAAGCCTCTTCCGACAGGAAGGAGAGGCGGGCCCGTGGGAAGCGCCGCTTCAGGTTCTCGATGACGGGCGTCGCCAGGACGACGTCTCCGGTGGCCCGCAGTTTGATGACCAGTATGCGCCTGGGATCTTCGGGCATAGGCCTACTCCGCCGGACGGTTGGAGGTCCCGCGCAGGACGGACTCCGCGGCCTCCAGCACCTGGCACGGCGATATCGATTCGATGCAGGCGACAGGCCGGACACAGTAATCGCGGCCGCAACAGTCGTCCGCACCGGCCTCCAGGGCGACGTGCCCTGCAGCCTGGGAATAGGGAAACCAGATCCGCGGGTTGCTCGGACCGAAAAGGCCGATCGTGGGCGTGCCCACGGCCGTGGCGATATGCATCGGCCCGCAGTCATTGGAAACGAACAGGTCGCACCGCCGGATCAACGCGGCCAACCGGGTCAGCGAAGCGGTTTCCACGACGGGACAGGCGTGGCCCGCCATGTCGGCCAACCCGGTCACGGCCTCCCGCTGCCCCGGTCCCGCGACCAGCAGTACCCGGAGGTTCAACGCTTCGATCATCCGGCGGGCCAGTTCGGCGAATCGGCCCGCGCTCCACGTCTTGGCCGGCCAGCTGGCGCCGGGGTTCAGCGCGGCGATCCGGCGGTCGCCGTCCACGCCCCGCTTCGCGAGCCAGAAATTGGCCCATGCCGCGTCTTCGGCGGAGAAGTGGACCTCGGTGCGGTCGTCATCCACGGGAACGCCGATCGAACGGACCGCATCCAGATAGGCATCCACTACACGAAGCGAAGCCGACCGCCTGATCTTGATATTGTACGCCGCGCCCCTTCCCCTCACGTCATAACCGACCCGGTACCGCGCGCCCGCGGCCAGGGTCAGCAGCGCGCTGCGCGGATTGCCGAAGAGATCGATCACCAGGTCGAAACGGCGCTTTCGCAGATCACGGAGGAAGCCCAGCTGTTCACCGCAGCGCGTCAGCACGGACCGGCCCGGCAGGAGTTCGTCCGGCAGCGCGATCACCTCTTTCAGGTAAGGGTTCCGAGCGAGGACCGCCGCGGGTCCCGCCTCTGCGAGGTAGTAGAGTTCCGCTTCCGCGTAGTGCCGCTTCAACGCCCTGATCACCGGCGTGGTAAGCACCACGTCGCCGATGTAGCGCAAACGGGAAATGAGGATCCGTCTTGCCTTCGGGGCGTCCATAAGACCTCGAGCGTTACTTCTGCGCGGGGTATCCGCTGATCCGGCCATCGGGCGCGACTCTCACCTGGCTTCCCGGAGATCCGCCGATCAGGCCGCATCGCGTGCTCAACTTTCGCGGCCCGCCCACCCGGACGTCGACCCCAGGATCTCGCGGTCGGTTGCTACGGGATCCGGGTCGGATCGCCGCCGCGTCCTCACCCCATCCACGAGGCGCGCCGCGTCCATCAGCGCACGCGGGAAGGTCAGGTCGCCCTTCAGCACCGCGCCGAGGAAACGAGCCATCATCCAGAGGACATGCGACACCAGGTACCTGAGGTCCCGCACGTTGCGCCACACGAAGAGAATCCGGTTTCTCGCGCTGACGCGGTCGATGAAGGCCCGGCCGTGCCGCGTGGCGATCGTCGCGCCGTGTTCGTGGGTGAGCCGGCTTTCCGGTTCATACAGCACGGTCCACCCCCGCAGGTACGCGCGATAGGACAGGTCCAGGTCTTCCGAGTAGAACGGGGCGTACAACGTATCGAATCCGCCCAGTGCCAGGTACTTCGACCGGGATACCGCCATGGCGGCCCCGTTGGCGTAGAGGGTGAGTGCGCGGCCTTCCCGCAGGGACTCACGTTCCGCCCACCTCAGCCGCAGCAGTCCGCAGTGCATGGCGCCCCGCACGAGACCGCCGCCGGGACGCCCGTCCCCGGCCTGGTAGACCCGTGGATTGACGGCGAACACCCGATCGTCACGGAAATGGGAAAGGAGGGGATCCAGGAAGGGGCCGGTGGCGACGACGTCGTTGTTGAGCAGGACCACGACCTCGTGCGAAGCCCGCGACACCCCCGTGTTGCAGGCTGCGGCGAACCCCCTGTTCCCGTCGTGCCTGACCAGGACCGCGTCCGGACAGGTCGCCCACGTCCTTTCGGCCGTGTCGGCCGTGCTCCCGTCGTCCACTACCACGATCTCCGCCCGGTCCGCTGCCCCGTGGTCTTTCAATGAACGCAGGCACCGTTCGACCAGATAGCCCGCATTCCACGTCGGGATCACGATACTGCATCGTTCGCGCTGTGCCATGACTCCATCCGAATCGGCCGTCACTCGGAGGGCTTTGCCGGACCTTCCGCGCGCCCCTCCGCCCCGTTTTCTCCCTGCCAGACCTTGACCAGCCTCAGGAACGAGTAAATCCCCATGCACAGGCTGAAGAGGAGACCGGGAAATCCGTCCCTGTACCCCCTTTTCACGATGTAGCATTTCCAGGCCATGCCGAGGGGGGAAAACACCAGGCGCAGCCGTCCCACGCGCTGTCCCGCCTGGATCCGCTCTTCCGCGTCCACGGAAGTGTATTGGTCGATCCGGGCGATGAAATCGGAGAGCGTGTTGTGCGAATCGTGGTAAAGGTCTTCGTGGATCAGTCCCGGTTCGCCGTGGCCGTTTATCTCGATGTGGGCGTGCGCACCGCCGGTCCAGTACCCCTTGCCGTTTTTGAGGAGTCGGGGCTGGTAGCTTGGGTTGAGCGTTCCGTGCCGGATGGGAAACCGGAGAAAGTGTTCCTGGCGGTGGATCTTGTACCCGTCGAAATCCCCGCCGGACCGCAGCAGGTCTCGGATCCGCGCTTCGAGACCTTCCGTGACGTATTCATCCGCGTCGAGAAAGAGGATCCAGTCTCCCCGGGCCTGCTCCATGCCGAAGTTCCGCTGGTCGGCGAAACCGGACCACGGCCGCTGAAACACCCGTCCTCCGCAGGATTCCGCGATTTCCACCGTGCCGTCGGTGCTGCCGCTGTCCACCACGATGATCTCATCGGCCCAGGAAACCGGGTCCAGGCAGCGCCGGAGCTTGCGCTCCTCATTGTACGTGATCACGACGACGGTCAGCGATTGCATGGGAGACGTCGGTGGATGCGCGGTTTCAGGAGGATCGGCCCCCCGCGCCCGACTCGGCGTCGGCGGAGCCCCGGAGGTGAAGGTGCCAGAGCTTGGCGTACTTGGTGAAAACGTAACAGGCGGAAAGGCCGCACAGGATGAATCCCGGCAGGCCGTCCAGGAAACCTCTACGCAACACGTACATTTTGAACAGGGTAAAAATCGGACGGAAAACCAGATCTGTCAAACGGAAACGCCTGCCCGAGCGGTAGAGCTGGCGGGCGCCGAGACTGGTGAAGCTGTTGAACTTGTCCAGGTAGTGGTGGAGGGTGGGATCGGTATCGTGGATCATGGGGTGCTTCAGGTCGCCGACCGGTCCCCGGATGCGCAGCGCCTCGTGGACCTCGTCGCCGGTGAACCGGGGATCGGCCCCGCGCCGGAAGAGGCGCAGCACGTAGTCGGGGTACCATCCGCAATGCCGGATCCAGTGCCCCAGGAAAAGCGTCTTCCTCGCGATCCGGTAACCGACGCGGTCCCCCTTGTCCATGACGGCGGTGATTTCATCCCGCAGGTCCTGTGGAACGCGCTCGTCGGCATCCAGCCAGAGCACCCAGTCGCCCGTGGCGTGCTCCAGGGCCAGTTGCTTGGTCGGCCCGTAGCCCAGCCACTCCGATTCGACGACACGGTCGGCGTATTGGCGCGCGATGGCGACGGTATCGTCGGTGCTCCCCGAGTCCACGAGCACGATCTCGTCGGCGAACCGCGCGCTCTGCAGGCAGGCTTCGATCCGAGGGGCTTCGTTCCGGGCGATGATGATGACGGAGAGGGACATGGCGCCGGCTCCCGCGGATCAATGTTCCGGTGCCGACTCGATCATCACCGCGGGTCCCGCGTCTTCCGGTTCCCTGACCGAGTCGACCATGGCCTCGATTTCCCTGCCGGGCCTGGGGAAAAGCGGCGTGAGCCCCAGGGTCACGGCGAAGTTGATCAGCATGCCGATCGTCCCGATCCCCTGGGGACTGATGCCGTTGGCGAACAGTCCGAAGGTCCAGGTTTCCATGCCGAAGAATACGCATGCGATGATGTAGAAAGCCGTAAAGCCGATACCGGCCAGGATTCCGCAAACGGCGGGTATCGTACCCACGCGCTTGCTGAAAATGCCCAGTACGATGGCGGGGAAGAAGCTCGCGGCGGCAAGGCCGAAGGCAAAAGCCACCACCTGGCTGACGAAACCCGGTGGGTAGATACCGAATACACCGGCCACGATCACGGCTACGCCAATCACGCTACGGCCCACGGAGAGGCGCTGGCTCTCGCTCGCGTTCGGGCGCAGTACGCGGTAGTACAGGTCGTGGGAAACACTGGACGAAATAACGAGCAGCAGCCCGCTGGCCGTGGACAGGGCCGCCGCCAGACCGCCGGCCGCGACGAGCGCGATGATCCAGCTGGCCAGTTCGGCCATTTCCGGCGTCGCCAGCACGATGATGTCACGGTCCGGACCGGAAAGCCCCCGGGCCCTGAGGGCCGTGCGCCCATCCGCACCCTCCGCGCCGTCCGAATCGAGCCAGGACTGGTGGTCGACCTGTATGGAGGACAGTTCCGTGTGCGACAGGGACCCGCCGCGGAAAATCTCGTTGTCGTAACCGGCCGAATACCGCATGACGCCGTCTCCGTCGTCCATCCACAGGATCAGGCCGGTCTTCTCCCAGTTCTCGAACCAGGACGGAAGTTCCTGAGCAGTCTTCCCGTTCAGGCTGTCGATCATGTAATACCGCGCGAAGGCCGCGGTCGCGGGCGCGGTAAGGTACAGCAGGGATATGAAGAGCAGCGCCCAGAAGGCGCTCCACCGGGCCGCCTTGACCGATTTGACGGTATAGAACCGGACGAGCACGTGGGGCAGGCCCGCCGTGCCCACCATGAGCGCGAGGGCCACGCAGAATACGTTGACCTTGTCCCACCCTCCCACGAAGGTGGCCGTGTAACTGCTGAACCCCAGGTCGGCCTGTATCTGGTTGAGCTTCTCCAGCAGGTATACGCCCGTCTCGCCCGCGATCGAAGGCTCCAGCGTGCTGCCGAGCCCCGCCTGCGGCAGGGGGCTTCCCGTGAGCTTGATGCTGATGGCGATGGCGGGGATCAGAAAGGCGGTGATAAGCACCCAGTACTGGGCGACCTGGGTCCACGTGATGCCCTTCATTCCCCCGAGCGTGGCGTAGATGAAGACAATGGCCATCCCGATGATGACGCCGATATGGATGTCCACCTCGAGAAACCGGCTGAAGACGACGCCCACGCCGCGCATCTGCCCCGCCACGTATGTAAAGCTGATGAAAATGGCGCACGAGACAGCCACCACGCGCGCGAGGTCCGATGCGAAGCGGTCGCCTACGAAATCCGGCACGGTATAGTGGCCGAATTTCCGGAGGTACGGCGCCAGCAGCAGCGCCAGCAGCACGTAACCGCCTGTCCAGCCCATGAGATAGACGCCGCCGGCGTATCCCATGGTGGAAATCAGCCCGGCCATGGAAATGAAGGATGCCGCGCTCATCCAGTCGGCGGCCGTGGCCATGCCGTTGGCCGCCGCGGGGACGCCCCGACCGGCGACGTAGAAGCCCCGGGTGTCCCGGACCCGGGTACGCCACGCGATAAAGAGATAGAGGCCGAAAGAGAGGGCTACAAAGAAATAGGTCCAAGCCTGTACCGACATCGCCCGCGCCTACCCTTCCTGTCTGGTGGTTTCGAGTTCCCGGCGGTGCCGGTTGTCCAGGCGGTTCATGTACAGGCAGTAAGCCAGTATGAGCAACACGAAGACGATGATGCTGCCCTGGTGGGCAAACCAGAACCCCAGGGGGAAGCCGGTGCCGGATATGCGATACGCGTTGAGCGTGTCCGCGAACAGGATGCCGGCCCCCAGTCCGGCCAGGGCCCACAGCCCGAGCAGCACGGCCATGATCCGTATGTTGGCCCGCCAGTAGCGGCGCAGCGCCGCGGCGGCCCTGCTGCCGGCGGTGTCCGTCGAATCAGACATGCAGGTCCTCCGGTTCATCCCATTCCGTTCAAGGCTTGACCACGGTCAGCCTCGCCTCCACGTACATGCCGGGGAAGATGAACGCGAGGTATTTCTCCCATCTGCGGGGAGACCAGTTGGCGAGCAGGCTGATGCCCAGTACCCGGTAGACGTCGCTGAAGATCAGCCTGCATTCGTCCATTCGAAACCGTCCGTCCCGGCACATCTGGGTAATCGTCACGTAGCCGAAGTGATGATAGTGCGTCAGGTCGCCATAGGACAGCTGCGAAGAGTAGTGGGGCGTGACGATGCGGATCGAAGCCCCGGACCGCGCGATACGGTACACCTCGTCCATGGCCCGGGCCGGCTGGAGGATGTGCTCCAGGATATGGGACATCTCGACGTGATCGAATTGTGCGTCGTCGAAGGGATAGGGGTAGTCGTCCAGGCTGTGCACGACGTCCACGTGCGCCGCATCGTTGATGTCCAGGCCGACGGCCCCTTCCAGCTTCCCGAATGGTCCGCAGCCCAGATCGAGTTTGGTCGCCATGTTCACCCGTTCCCGTGCCATGGAGGCGTTCGCCTGAGCGGGCAACATGGTATGGGCGGGCAGGGGTCGTGTCAAGTGAATAAGGCCGTCACGGGCCGGGTTCAGATCCGGATGATATCGCCCGTTTCGCCGCTGCCGGAACCGTCGAGCATGGCGGAGATTTCGCGGTACACGCGATCCGGCGGGATCTCCTCGATCCGTTGACTGGCCGCGTAGAAGGCGCGGTGCCGTCGGCCGGGCGGTTTCCAGTAGGCCGGATCGCTGGTGGCGTGAAAGGACAGGGTCGGCGTCTCCACGGCGGCGGCCAGGTGGAGGACCCCGGTATCGTTGCATACGAGCAGGTCCGCGGCGCGTATCACACCGGCGACCTTCCTCAGCGACAGGGGCGGTGCGCCGTGCAACGGAGCGGATGCCGCTTCGCGCAGCGCACGCAGCAGTCCTTCTTCTCCCGGCGCGGGGATGACCAGGATCCGGACGGAGCGCCGGGCGGCCAACGCATCGCAGACGCGGGCCAGCTGCTCCACGGGGTATCGCTTCCTCGCGTCCCCGGTGCCGAAGTGGACGGCGACCACGGGGCCTCCGAGCTTCCCGGGATCCCCGTCCAGGCCATCGATCACCGCCCGGCCGGCCGCCCGTTCTTCCGCGGTCATGGTGTAACGGAAAGACAGGTCGTCCGTATCGGCACCCACGTGCCGCACCACGTCGAGGTTCCGCTGGATCTGGTGCCTGGGTTCGGGACGCACGGGCACGTTGATCGTGTAGAACGGATTGTGGTCGAGGTGGTCGAAGGTGGGTGTTTCGGGTCCCATGACCACGGAAGCGCCCGAAAGCCAGGCGATGAGGTCGCTGGACAGGGAATGGGAAACCGTGTTGAACACGACGGCGAGGTCGACGGGATCGCGCATGAGATCGACGAAGGACCGGATGTCCCGGGGCCGCCAGCGGAAACCGGATTCGTGGAACAGCAGGACCTCGTCCACGTCCGGATTGTTCCGGGCCACGGGGTACAGGTAGGCACGGACCACCAGGGTGAGGCGCGCGGCGGGAAACCGCGCCCGCAGCGCATGGATCGCCGGGGTGGTCAGCAGAAAATCGCCGAACTGATCGTGTTGCCGGATAATCAGGATCCGGCCGATGCGATCGGGATCGACCTCCCCGGGCGGTGCGCGGCGATTGCCCAGGGGATGGCTGGCCAGCCATCTGAGCACCCGGGTCTTGAGCCGCTTTTCGATAGGATACCACATCATCGGCCGTCCGTTATTCCGCCACCGGTTCCTGGTCCCGGAACTGCAGGTTGTAGAGCTTCCTGTACAGGCCGTCTTCCTGGATCAGCGACCCGTGGACGCCGGACTGGACGATCCGGCCGCGGTCGACCACGACCACACGGTCCGCCTTCTGAACCGTCGAAAGGCGATGGGCGATGACCAGGGCCGTCCTGCCCTTCATCAGCCGGTCGATGGCCTCCTGGACCAGCAGCTCGGACTCGGTGTCCAGGCTGGAGGTGGCCTCGTCGAATATGAGGATCTGGGGATCCTTCAGGATGGCCCGGGCGATGGCGATGCGCTGGCGCTGCCCACCGGAAAGCCGCACGCCCCGCTCCCCGAGAAACGTATCGTACCCATCGGGCAACTGCTCGATGAAGGCGTCTGCGTTCGCGGCGGCCGCGGCGGACTGTATCCGGTCCAGGGGCATGTCCGCGACGCCGTAGGCGATGTTGTTGCGGACCGTATCGTTGAAGAGGATCACGTCCTGGGTTACGATACCCATTTTCTCCCGGAGGGAGGCCACGGTGACCGTACGCAGGTCTTTCCCGTCTATTTCGATGCGCCCCCCGGTCGGATCGTAGAACCGCGCGACGAGATCCACCAGGGTGGACTTGCCGCCGCCGCTGGGTCCCACGAGCGCCACGGTCTCGCCCGACCGGACCACCAGGTCGATATCTTCCAGGGCTGGGTCGGAGACCGTATCGTACCGGAAATGAACGCGATCGAGCCGGATCTCCCGCCGCAGGTCGGGCAGTGGGACCGCGCCGGGAGCGTCCGTGATCTCCGGGGCCGTGTCCATCACGGAAAACACGCGGTCCGCGGCGGCAATCCCTTCCTGGATCCGGTTGTGCACCTGGCCGAGTTCCTTGACCGGTTTCATCATGGAAAAGAGGGCCAGGAAGAAGGTCAGGAAGTCCTCGGGCGCCAGCAGGCCGCCTTCCAGCACCTGCCGCCCGCCGTACCAGAGGATCGCCAGGCCCACGGCGCTGCCCAGGATCTCCGTAATGGGGCTGGCCAGGTTGTGCATGTGGGTCAGGCGGAGCAGCGTGTGGAAGTAGTGTTGCGTCTGCCGCTTGAACTTGCCGATTTCGAAGGACTCCATGTTGAAGGCCTTGACCACCCGCACGCCGGCCACGGTCTCCTGGAGCGTAGAGGTCAGGTCGGCCATGGCCTCCTGGGAAGCCGTGCTGCTCCGGCGAAGGCGCCTGCCCACCGTGGTGATGACGAGGACGCTCAGGGGAAGCAGGACCAGGGAGACCAGCGTCAACTGCCAGCTTAGGATCAGGAGGATCGCGAGGAAGACCACGACCAGCATGGGCTCCTTGATCAGCGTGCCGAAGGCGGCCGAAATGGTGCCGTTGATCTTCATGACGTCGTAGGACACGCGGGAGATGAGCTCCCCCGTGCGTTCCCGGTGGAAATAGGACAGGGAAAGGCGGTGCAGATGGATATACAGGTGGTTCCTGATGTCTTTGATGACCCCGTTCTCGGCGTAGGCCATCAGGTAGGCCTGCAGGTAACTGCTGATGTTCTTGAGCAGGAGGATGAACAGGATGATCAGGCAGAGGCGCTCCAGGGTTGCCTGCTTGGTCGGCCGCCTGATCAGGTCGTTGGTGCGTTCCTTCAAGGTCTCGCGCAGGCCCGTCATCCCGGTGCGCTGTTCCAGCCGGTTCGCCGAATCCTGCGCCACACCGAGCTGCCCGCCCTGCCCAGGCTGTCCGGACTGCCCGTCCTGAACCGTCTGTACGGTTTCCTGACCGAAGAGGGTCTGCAGAAAGGGCAGGGCCACCCAGACCGTGGCGCTGCTGGTCAGCGCGAAACAGGCCATGCATACCATGGCGCCGGCCATGAAATACCAGTAGGGTTTTACGTATGAAAGTACTCGGAGATACAGATTCATGGGGGGTAGGGATGGGGTTCAGGCGGGAGAGGCCATTGAGGCGGCGTAGAGCGCTTCCACCCGGTTGGTCATGGCGTCGAGATTGAAGCGTGCCCTGGCCCGTGCGCGACCGGTCTCCGCGATACGCGCGCGAAGACGCTCGTCCATCAGCAGCGATTCGACCGACCGCGCAAGCCCCACCGCGTCGCCTCCCTGGAAGACCAGACCCGTTTCGCCGTCCTCCACGGTGTCCAGCGTGCCGTCCGACCGGGTCGATACACAGGCCACGCCCATGGCCATCGCCTCGATGACCGTCGCGCCGAAACCCTCTGCTCTCGAGGGAAATATAAAAACGTCCATGGCGTTCAGCAAGGCGGGAATATCACGCCTGAATCCCGTGAACAGCACGGTTTCATCGAGACCGAGTTCGCGGGCCTGTCGAACGATTCCGTCGTGGTACGCTTCCTCGCCGTAGCTCGCCTCGCCCACCACGACGAACCTCAGGGACATCTCCGGATGGCGATCCCGGAGCATCCGCGCGGCTTGAAGGAACTCCTCGAAGCCCTTCCCCGGAGACACGCGGCCCACGGTCCCCACCAACAGGGCTTCGGAGGCAATCCCGAGCGATATTCTCGTGTCTTCCCGGTCGTAGCGGGCAGGATCGAACCGTTCCAGGTCCAGGGCCGGATGGACCGTCACCACGCGGTCTGGCGGGACGGGACAGGTCTCCCGCACGTTCCTGTTCAGCGTCTCCGATACCGTGATGACCCGGGAAACGCGCCGGTACAGCCAGCGGTGCAGCGGGTCCTTCTTCGTTACGTAGGAACCGACGTGCTTGGTGAGCAGAAGCGGTCCGTCGAATCCCGCCAGCCGTGCGGCGGGCACGGCCTGCCAGAGGTCGCGGGACAGGTGGAGATGGAGGACGACGGGCCGAAAGCGGCGGATGCAGCGCCGCAGCGCGCAGGTCGACAGGGGGTTCACGTAACCGCCGATGGGGACGGTTTCCACCGTGAAGCCTCGTTCACGGGCCTCGCCGGCAATCGATCCCTTGGGATGAAGCACCAGGCGCACGTCGTGACCGCGATCCCGTAGTTTTCCCGACAGGATCGGAACGTGCATCTCCGTGCCGCCCCAGGCCAGGGAGGAGCATACCTGCAGGATGCGCGCGGGTGCCATGCTGGCCATGGCCATCCTCTAATCGATGGAGTCGGGGATCGGGATCGGATCGGGGACGATTACGGATATCCAGGCGGGTCCGCCGGCATCACTACCGCCGGCATCGCTTCCGCCGGCATCACTTCCACACCTGGTGCCAGGCGCATTCAGTCTGGAAGATGTAGTTGTTGCACTGGCTGCAGATCTCGAGTTCGTCATACCGGTTCTCGATCATCTTCTGGCGGATCTCCTGGATCGGCGCACCGTTCCAGACTTCCCTGATCGACTGCTTCGAGACGTCGCCCACTTCCACCTTGAAGTCGAAGTCGAGACAGCAGATGGACACCCGGCCGTCGTTCGCGATAACGAACTCCTCCCACGGATGCTTGCAGGGGAAGGTGAAACCGCCGGTGGCCGATGCCTCGGCCTGGTCGCCCACATTCTTGTCTTCCACGCTGCCCGTCCAGGTCGTGTAGCTCTGCACGACCACGTGGTCGGCGATGGGCTTCCAGAGCTCCCGGAACGCATCGATCTCGTGTTGGGTCTCGGCCATGTTGATGATGGTCACCGTGATTTCCGGCGTCTTGCTGCGGACGGACCGTTTCAGTTCCATCAGGTACCGCGCGTTCTCCACCACCTGTTCGTAGTCGAGCCCGACGCGCACCGCCTCGAAGGTCTCCGCCGTCGCCCCGTCGATGTCGATATTGATCTTGTCCAGCCCGCAATCGATGAGCTCCCGCGCCTTCTGCGGTGTGATGAGGGAACCGTTGGTGCTCACGCTGACCGGCACGCGGGGCAGCTTTTGCTTCGTATACGCGATCATGTCGACGAGCTTCTTGTTGATGAAGGACTCCCCGAACATGAAGGGTTGTATGAGCCGGATGTACCGGGCGTTATCGGCACATTCGTCGATGATCTTGCGGTACAGGTCCATGGACATGTTGCCCTTCTTGCGGCTCAACAGCTCCCGCGGGCACATGATGCAGTCGGCGTTGCAGTAACTCGACCCTTCGATGCTGATCACTTCCGGAAACCGCAGTTTCCGCGCAACGATGGCATTGCGCAGGACACGCTGAACCGGCTCGTACCGGGACGCCGTCCTGTAAAGGGAGTCTTTAAGGCCCATCGGTGGTCAGCCGTCCTTCCAGTTGAATTCGTCGTCGCCACCCCGGATCAGCCGGTTGTAGCCCGGTTGCCGGGTCCGTACCTCTTCGGTTCGTATGGGCGGGAACATCCGGCCGCCCCGCTTCCTGTACATCCCGTATTCCCAGGTCTTCGCGTACCCGGACATGACCGATACCGATGAGAGCAGGCAAAGCAGAAGTCCTTGCATCCCATCCAGATATCCTCTTTTCATCACGTACAGCTTCCAGAACGCGCCCAGGGGTGCGAGGGCGATGTGCACCCAGGTTATCTTCCGGTCCGGCCGCGCTTTCAATCGGTTCCTCACCTCGATCGACGTGTACTCGTTCAGCTTCTCGATATACTGGTACAGGCTGGTATAGGCATCGTGTACCAGCGGTGCATCGAGGCGGCCCGTGGTCCCGTCGACGACGAAGGTCTCGTGGACCTGGGTCCGTGTGACCCTAGTCTTGCTCCGGCGGAACAGCCGGAGCGGCCGGTCGTCTCCCCAGCCGGCCGCATGGCGAATGTGCCGGGAGAGGAAGTAGTTTTCCCTGGGCATATGATATCCGTCGCAGGGCGCGGAAGCATCGAGCAGGCTTCTGATCTCCGACTCAAGCGGCTCGCTGAGCCGCTCGTCCGCGTCCAGGTTCAACACCCATTCGGAAACCGCCCGGTCCAGTGCCTGCTGCTTCTGCCGTCCGCTGCCGTGCCGGTCTTCGTGATACAACCGGACCTTGTCGTGGCCGTTGCAGATCTCAACCGTCAGATCGGTGCTTCCGCAGTCCACCACCACTATTTCGTCCACCCAGGATACGCTTCGCAGACAGGTATCGATATGCGGTTCTTCGTTATAGGTAATGACGATTACGGATATCGTATCCATACCTGCGTCATCGATCCCGTTCTATAGCGTAGTCGACCATGTTCAGGAGCGCTTCCTTCGCCCGGTTCTCCGGCTCGTCGCCGAGGATCCGCTTGGCCTCCTCCGCGTAGGACAGCGCTTTGCCCTTCGCGTAGCGGATGCCGTCGTGGGCGTGGACGAACTCGACGATCTCGTCGCAGAGCCGGTCGCTCCATTCCTCCTTCAGTAATTGCTCCACGCGCCTGTTACCGTCGGAGGAAGCGTTCCTGAGGGCATGGATCAGCGGCAGCGTGACCGTCCCTTCCCGGAAGTCGTTTCCTCTCGGTTTACCGATGACGTCTTCGTCCCCTGTGAAATTCAGGATATCATCGGTAATCTGGAAAGCCATGCCGAGTTTCTCGCCGAAATCGCCGAACCGGCAGGCCGTCTCGACCGAACGGCTTGAAAGGTATGCACCGGAATCGCACCCGCACGCGATGAGTGAGGACGTTTTGTTGCTGATGATGCGGTAGTACTCCGCTTCGGTCGTCCGGATGTTGAACCGGCGGATGGCCTGGTGCAACTCGCCCTCGGTCAACCGTTCCACGCATGCCGCGATCTTCGCCGTTATCCGCGAACAGTCGAGTTTCGCAATCAGCGTCAATACCCTGGCGATCACATTGTCGCCCATCAGCACCGAGACGTGGTTGTCCCATTTGGAATTCAGCGTGGGCAGACCGCGGCGCGTGGTCGCGCGGTCCACCACGTCGTCGTGAATCAGCGTCGCGGTGTGGCAGAGCTCGATGATGAACGCCGCCAGCATGGTCTCCCGGCACGGCGTACCGTATGCCGAGGCGGAAAGGAATACCAGCGCGGGTCTCAGCCGTTTGCCCTTGGTGCGAACCAGGTGGGCCCAGATCTGATTGATGACCTCCACGTCGGACCGGGAGATCTCGCTGATCTTCTGCTCAAACTGGTCGAGATGGCCCTGGACCGGCGCGCTGATGGTTCGGAAGTCTATGAATGCCCTCCGGTTGGCTGGCGTTGGCGCCCGCTGAAATACCTGAATATATGGCGTAAAACTGTCCGGAAGTCAACCCAATTCGCAGTTGCCGGCCATGGGTGAAAGCGGCGGAACGGCCCGGCTTACGGCAGCGTCATGACCGCCCGCTCGGCCAGTTGAAGCAATTCGGAGGGGAAAACGCCCACGGCCAGAATGGCCAGGGCGGAGAGGCAAAGCGCGGTCATGCCGGTGTAGGACAGGCGGCCGGCCGCTTCGGCCGGCGCTTCGGCCGCGGGCCGCATGTACATCCATACCACGACGCGGAGGTAGTAGTACAACGACACGCCGCTGAAAAGCAGGCCGATCACGGCCAGTTCGACGTATCCTCCGTACACCAGTGCGCTGAATAGGTAGAACTTGGCCATGAACCCGGCCGTGGGCGGAATACCGGCCAGGGAAAACATGACCACGGCCATGACCGCGGCGACGAGCGGACGGCGGCTGCCCAGGCCGGCCAGGTCGTCCAGGGTCGCGCAGGGAATCCCGCGGGCGGCAAGCACGGCCAGCACCCCGAAGGCGCCCAGGTTCATCGCCGTGTACACGATCAGGTAGAAGACGATGCTCGCGCTGCCGTCCTGGCTGTCGGGGCTGACCGCCATAAGCGGCAAAAGCATATAGCCGGCATGGGCGATGCTCGAGTAGGCCAGCAGCCTTTTCAGGTTCGTCTGGACCAGCGCCACAACGTTGCCGACGGCGATCGTGAGGACCGCCAGCACCGAGATCAGCGGGATCCATTCCATCTGAAGGCCGGGAAAGACCGAACCGAGCAGCCGGATCAACACCACGAAGGCGGCCGCCTTGGAACCGGTGGACAGAAAGGCCGCGACGGGCGTGGGCGCGCCCTGGTACACGTCCGGCGTCCAGGCATGGAACGGGACCATGGAGATCTTGAAACCGATCCCGACCAGGAGCAGGCCCAATCCCCCGAGCAGCAGGAGATTCACGGCGTCGCTGCGTTCCTCGCCCAGCGTGCGCGCGATGGCGTCGTATTCCGTGCTGCCGCTCGCGCCGTAGAGCAGGGCCATGCCGTAGAGAATGAATCCGCTGGCGAAAGCACCCAGCAGGAAGTACTTCAGTGCCCCCTCGTTCGAGCCGGCGTCCCGCTGTTCGAAGCCGATCAGCACGTAAAGCGAAATGGAGAGTACTTCCAGGCCCAGGAAAAAGGTGAAGAGGTCGGTGCTCGCCGCCATCATGCTCATGCCGGACACGGCGTAGATGAGCAGCGCGTAGTACTCCCCGCGGTCGATCGAACGGGCTTCGGCATAGGAGATGGAGATCAGTACGGTCAACACGGCGCCGGCGATGAATACCAGGGTGGCCACCAGGCTGAAGTCGTCCATCACCATCATGGACGATGTATCCGAGAAGGCGACGGGTCCCCGGTCCAGCTGGTTCACGGCAACGACGCCGGATACCGCGAGGAGCAGCAGGGAAAGGTACGGGATCCCCTTGCGAAACCGTTCGAACAGGCCGATGATCAGGACCACGGTCGCGGCGGACACGAGAACGATCTGCGGCATCACGGCGTAGAGGTTTATGGCGGGCAGGGCCGTATTCATCGCGTATCCTGGCTGATTTCAAGGGTTGCGTCCGGACCGGCCGTACCACCCTGGTCGGACAGTCCACTCGGACCGGCCGTACCACCCTGGTCGGACAGTCCACTCGGACCGGCCGGATCCGCCGGAATCGGTGGTGTCTCGATGGACGCAGGGGTCATACCGGCCGGCGGCGTCTCGATGGACGCAGAGGTCATCCCTGCCGGCGGTGTTTCGGCGAGACGGTGGGTCTGGACCAGCAGCTTCTGCACCGAAGCCTCCATGGTCCTCAAGAAAGGATTCGGATACACGCCGATCCAGATGATGAAGAGGGTCATGCAGGCAAGCACGGCCGTCTCTCTGAAGGAAAGGTCCCTGATCCCCCGGTTCTCCTCCTTCGTCACTGGGCCGAAGACCACCTTGCGGTACATCCTGAGCATGTAGACGGCCGCGAGGATGATCCCCGTGGCCGCGACGGCCGCGATCAGGATGTTCTGCTGGAACACGCCGACCAGTATGAGAAACTCCCCGACGAAACTGCTCAGGCCCGGCAGGCCCACGGAAGCCAGGGTAAACACGAGCAGGAAAGCGGAGAACACCGGAATCGTGTGCCAAAGCCCGCCGTACGCTTCCATGTCCCAGGTGTTCCGGCGCTGCACGAGCATCATGGCGGCCAGGAACAGTCCGCCCGTGGACAACGCCAGGCTGACGATGTGGACGACCGCGCCCTGGATACCGTGCTGGTTCAGTGCGAATACGCCCAGCACGACGAACCCCGCGTGACTGATCGTCGAATAGGCGATCATCCGCCGGATATCCGATTGCGCCAGGGCGATCAGCGCGCCGTAGACGATCCCGGCCGCCGCCACGGCGCACATCAGGGGCGCCAACTCGGTAAGGGCATCGGGAAACAGCGGAAGGGTCAGGCGAATGAACCCGTAGGCCGCCATCTTGACGAGTACGACGGCGAGGACGATGGCATCGGGCAGCCATGTGTGAAAGGGCACCATGGGCACCTTCACCGCGAAGGCGGCGATGAAGGCGAGGGCGAGCCAGAACTGGACTTCCGGAGGTATGGACAACTGGTAAAGCGCCGCCATCTCGAAAGTGAGGACGTCATGGGCCTGGTGGTGGAGAAAGGCCAGCGTGATGACCGCGGCCAGCATGAGCAGGCTACCGAACACGGCGAACAGGAAGAACTTCAGGGCCGCCCGGACGCTGTTTTCATAACCCCAGATGCCGATCAGGAAGTACATGGGGATCAGCATGCCTTCCCAGAAGAGGAAGAACAGGAACAGGTCGAGGGAGAAGAACACGCCCATCAGGGTGGTTTCCATCAGGAGCATGAAAACCTGGTAGGCCCGGACCCGCTTACTCACGATCGTCCAGGTGCCGAGCAGGGCCAGGGGCCACATGAGCGCGGTGATCCCAGCGAGGAGGATGCTGATCCCGTCCGCCCCGACGTGATAGGACACGCCCAGGGATTCGATCCAGGGCATGCGCTCCTCGAACTGCGGTTCGCCCAGGTGCGTCTCGAAGGCGCCGAAGCACACTGCGAAGAGGACGAGCACCAGGGCCGAAACGCCGAATCCCACCCACCGGGCGGCCGTGTCCCCTTTGACGAAGAGGAGCAGGACGGCGCCCAGGACCGGCAGCCAGATGATGAGAGACAGGTAAGGCAGTTCCGTCATGTACAGTTCCTTCGGTTCCTTCAGTTCCTTCGGGTTTGCGGTCCCAGGTTACGGTCCCAGGTAACCGGTGATGTAGGCGAACACCACGAGCGCGCCGACGACCATGATCAGCGCGTAGTTCTGAACGACCCCCGTTTGCGTATACCGAATTGCGTTCCCCACGCTGCGTACCGTGAGCGCGGCCAGGGTCAGCCCCCCGTCGATGACCGCGGAATCCAGGATGCGCCAGCATGCCCAGGCGATCTTCCTCACTGGCCCCACGATGAAGGTGTCGTAGATCTCATCCACGTAGAACTTTTCCAGTGAAAGCGTATACAGCGCCCGCGGCACCAGGCGGTCGAAAACCCTGTTGCCGCGAACATACCCGGTGTAAGCGCCCCAGATACCGGCCGCGGCCACCAGCAGGGCCAGGACCATCAGGGCCAGTTCGACGCTCGCGGAGGGAACCTGCGCCTCCGGCAGCCCGGAGAACACCGGCGCGAGGAATCCGCCGAAACGGTCCATGCCCGACGCGAACACGTGGGGGATGCCGATGAACCCGCCCACGGTGGAAAGAACGGCCAGCAGCACCAGCGGTATGGTCATGACGCGAGACGATTCGCGGACTTTCTCGGTTTCGTCCCGGCTCAGCCGGGTCTCGCCGCCAAAGGTCATGAACAGCAACCGGAACATGTAGAAGGCGGTCATGGCTCCGGTGGCCAGGCCGACCACCCACAGCACGGGGGCGTTGACGAAAGCGCCCAGCAGGATCAGGTCCTTGCTGAAGAAACCCGCGAAGGGCGCGATCCCCGCGATGGCCAGGGTCGCCAGCAGCATGGATTTGTAGGTCACCGGCATGAGATCGCGGAGCCCGCCCATGTTGCGGAGGTCCTGGGGGTCCCTACCCTTCTCCAGGGCGTGTTCCAGCGCGTGTATGACGCTGCCCGCGCCCATGAACAGCAGGGCCTTGAAGAACGCGTGGGTGACCAGGTGGAAGATCCCGGCGGTGAAGTAGCCGACGCCGCAGGCCAGGAACATGTACCCCAGCTGGCTCACGGTGGAATAGGCCAGGACGCGCTTGATGTCGTACTGGGTCAGGGCGATGTACGCGGCGAAGATGGCCGTGACCGCGCCGACGACGGCCACGACGGTCATGGCCGTGGCGGACTGGGCGAAGAGCGCGTGGCACCGGGCGACCATGTAAACGCCCGCGGTCACCATGGTGGCCGCGTGGATCAGCGCGCTGACCGGCGTGGGGCCTTCCATGGCGTCCGGCAGCCAGACGTGGAGGGGCACCTGGGCGGACTTGCCCATGGCCCCGATGAAGAGCAGCAGGGTGACGGCCGTGATGACCGGGGCGAGCACGGCCGGGTCCGCCGCGAACACGTCGGCATAGGTGAGCGAGCCTGCGTACAGGAAGATCAGGAGCAGGCCCAGGATGAAGGCGAAATCGCCGATGCGGTTCACCACGAAGGCCTTCATGCCCGCGTTCGCGGCGGACCGCCTTTCGCACCAGAACCCGATCAGCAGGTAGGAACAGAGCCCGACCCCTTCCCAGCCGACGAACATCAGCAGGAAGTTGTTGCCCATCACGAGGATGAGCATGGCGAACATGAACAGGTTCAGATAGGAGAAATACCGGACGCAGCAGGCGTCCTTGCCCATGTAGCCGATGGAATAGACGTGGATCAGCAAACCGACGCCCGTCACCACCAGCATCATGACCGTCGAAAGCGGATCGACCAGGAAGGCCACGTCCACCGCGAAGGTGCCCGACGTGATCCACGAGTAGACGACCACGTCGACGCTGCGTTCCCCGTCCGGCAGTCCGATGAGCTGGAGGAAGACGCCCAGCGCGAACAGGAAGGACAAGGCCACCGTGGCGCACGCGATCATCCCGGATACGCGGGGGTTCCGGTTGAAGAATACGTTGATGAAGGCCCCAAGGAGGGGCAGGAAAGGGATCAGCCAGACGTAACTGAAGGATTCGGTCATGGGGTTCACGCAGGGTCCAGGGCTGACCGGCCGGGCCGGCTACCAGCGCAGAGACCGGACCTCGTCGATGTTGACCGTTCCGCGGTTGCGGAACAGCAGGATCACCAGGGCCAGGCCGATCGCCACCTCGGCGGCCGCCACGGTAATCACCAGGAACACGTAGATATGGCCGTCGGCCATGCCGAACTGCCGGGCGAAGGCCACGAAAGAGAGATTGGCCCCGTTGAGCATCAACTCGATGCCCATCAGCACGATGATGGCGTTCCGCCGTACCAGCACGCCGGTCGCGCCGACCAGGAAGAGCACGGCACTCAGGACCAGGTAATAGGTGACAGGGATCATGGGTTCGTCGACTCCGGCAAGATCAGCTCCTCACTCGCCCACGGAAACGGTGCCCTTGCGCGTCAGCACCACGGCGCCCACGATGGCGATCAACAGGAGCACGGCCGCGATCTCCACGGGCAGCAGGTATTTCGTGAACAACAACGTTCCGATCTGTTCCACCTCGCCGAATCCGGCTCCGCCGCCATCCGCCGGAGGGGTCGTTCCGCCGCCCGCATAGGACATGATCATGGCCGCCACCGGCAGGAACAGCAGCGCGGCCAGGATGACGGCCAGCGGTTTCTGAATCCGGAATACCCCGCCCTCCTCGCGGCTCAGGTTCAGCAGCATGATGACGAAGAGGAAGAGGACCATGATGGCGCCGGCATACACGACGATCTGTATGATCGCGACGAACTGGGCGTCCAGCATCAGGTACAGGCCGGCGATGGATATCATGACCATGATGAGCAGCAGAACGCAGTAGATCGGGTTGCGCTGCAGGATCATGGCCACGCTGCTCGCGACGGCTACGATGGCGAAAAAGAGGAAGAAGTAGATTTCCATGGAATCTCGTCGGGTCCGTCCGTCCGGTTCTCCCGGCCGCTCAATGACCGCCCGGGCCGCCCGGGTCGGGAAGCTGATCTCCCCTGGGGCGCGTGAAGGCCTCCCGGCTCTTTCGAAGGACCTGGCCCAGCGTGCCCTCCTGGTCTTTGGTTTCATCGTAATTCTTCAGCAGGCGTTCCCGGTCCCAGATCATCTCTTCCCGCGACGTGGCCACGAGTTCGATGTCGTCCGTCATGTCGATGGCGTCTTCGGGACAGGCCTCCACGCACATGCCGCAGAAAATGCACCGGAGCATGTCGATCTGGAACGTACGGGGGATCTTTTCCCGGTCGTTCCATTCCGTCTCCATGCCTTCGATAGTGATACAGTCGGCGGGACAGGCCACGGCGCACATCTCGCAGGCCACGCACTTGATCCGGTCCTGCTCGTCCTTGTTGAGCCGGTGGGCGCCGCGGTATCCGGGCGGCAGGATCTTCTGCACCTCCGGGTACTGCATGGTGACCTTCTTCTTGAAGAGGTGCGCGAGGGTCAGGAGCATGCCCTTGATCACCGCGGGAAGGTACAGCCGCTCCGCCAGGGTCATCTTGCGCGCTTCAACGATGATTGCCATGGATCACACTCCCGTGTCAGACCAGCATCCAGATTCCGGTGACGACGACGTTCAACAGGGCCAGCGGCAGCAGCACCTTCCATCCGATCGCCATCAGTTGGTCGTACCGGAACCGGGGCAGCGACCATCTCACCCAGATATAGACGAAGAGGAAGAAACCCGTCTTGAGCAGGAACCCGGCCACCTGGTACAGGGTTACCAGTCCCGGGCCGACCTGTTCCTCGAAGGGCATGTGCCATCCGCCGAAGAAGAGGGTCGCCATCAGGGCGGAGGCCGCGACCATGCTGGCGTATTCCGAAATCATGAACATGGAAAAACGCATGCTGCTGTATTCCGTGTGGTAGCCGCCGACGAGTTCCTGCTCGCATTCGACCAAGTCGAAGGGCAGGCGGTTGTTTTCGGCGAATGCCGCGATGACGAAGATGACGAAGGCCAGCGGCTGGCGGAAGATGAACCAGTCGAGGAACCCGTCCTGCGCCGCGACAATCTTGCTCATCTGCAGCGATCCCGTGAGCATGAGGATGCCGACGATGGAAAGGCCCAGCGACAGTTCGTAGCTGATCATCTGCGCCGACGACCGGATCCCGCCCAGCAGGGTGAACTTGTTGTTGGCGCTCCATCCGCCCAGGGCGATTCCGTACACCGCGATGGAGGTCATGCCCAGGATGTACAGGATGCCGACGTTCAGATCGATGATCTGCAACGTGGTCGTCGTCTCCTGGATCTGCAGTCCGAAGAGGGTGAAGGCGGGGATGGTCACTTCGCCGCCCACGGGGATCACGGCGAAGATCAGCAGGGCCGGCACGAGGATCAGGGCCGGCGCGATGGCGAAGAGCTTCCGGTCGGCGCTTGCCGGGATGAACTCTTCCTTCCACATGAACTTGATGCCGTCGGCCAGCGGCTGCAGCAGGCCCATGGGACCGACGCGGTTGGGACCGAGCCGGTCCTGGATCAGGGCGCTTATCCGGCGTTCCATGAAGGTGAGATAGGCAACGGTGGTGAACACCACCCCCAGCAGGATGCCGATTTTGACCAGGGCGATGGCGCCTTCCAGGATCATGGGATCCACGACCAATCCACTAACCTCCCGCGGCCTCGGACGGCCCTTCGCCGCCCGTCATGGCGCCCTGATCGCCGATCAGGTCATAGGTGAGTCCCACGTATCCATCCACGTTACCGGCGATTTCCTCCAGGACACCGGCGGGGTCCGTCCCGCCCAGGTCGACGCCCATGCGCTGTCCCACGTACCGGAGAATCGCGCCGTCCTCCCGCGCTCCGCCGGGTGGAGGGAAGGCGGGGCTCAGCCGCTGCACGCGGCCCTGCCCATTGGTCATGGTTCCGTTCTTCTCGAAGGGAATCGCTCCGGGGAATACCACGTCGGCCAGTTCGGCGAGGTCGGAACGATGCACGTCGTGCACCACCAGGAATTCGAGCTTGCGGAAGGCGTCGGTCTCTTCAGGAGAAAGGGTACGGCCGATGTCGCCGCCCAGTATGTAGAGCCCCCGGATCGAGCCGTCACCGATTCCCCGCAGGATATCATCCAGCGAGCCGGCGCCGAGCATGTCGCGGGCGCCCCGGGTATTGGGGGCCTTGTCCGCGTCAATGTGGAATCCGCTTTTCGACGTCCACGCTTCTCCGTCGGGCTTGCGGTCGAGGCCGGTTCGCGGCGATCCGAAGGCCTCCGCGCCCAGTTTGTGCAGCAGGTAGTTCTCCTCGTTGGTCGCCATGGACGATCCGACCATCCCCATGGCGGAATCCCCCTCACCGTCCAGGACGGCCCGGATGCCGCGGACGGCCGCGTCCATGGCATCGGGCCAGGTGGCCTGCACGAGTTCGCCGTCCACCCGCTTCAGCGGCGCCGTCAGCCGGTCCGCGTCCTGCCAGCCATGGTAGCAGAACCGGCCTTCGTCGCACATCCAGTACCCGTTTACCGCCTCGTTGTGCCGAGGTTTCGTCCGGTAGATCTTCTGGTGCATGACTTCCAGCGTGGTGTTGCACCCCGTGGCGCATCCCGGGCAGACGGTGTCCACCTTGTCGTAATGCCAGATGCGGGGCTTGTAGAGAAAGTCTTTGGTGACCAGGGCGCCCACGGGACAGATGTCCGCCACATTCGCCGACATCTTGTTGTCTAGGGGAACGTCTTCGAAGGTCGCGATCTCGGACTTGCTGCCCATCTGGACGACGCCGAGTTCCGACGTACCCGTGATCTCGTCGCAGAAGCGGGTGCAGCGCTGGCACAGTATGCAGCGCGTCGTGTACAGCGTGATGTGCGTCCCGAGGTCCTTTTTCGGCGGCACGCGCTTGGTCTCGACGAACCGGCTGTGGCCCCGGCCGTGGTCGAAGGAATGGTCCTGCAGCTTGCACTCCCCGGCCTGGTCGCACCAGGGACAGTCCAGGGGGTGGTTGATGAGCAGGAACTCCATGATCCCCTTGCGGTTGTCCAGCACCGCCGGGGAATTGAACCGGAAGTTCATCCCGTCCTTGATCCGTATCGTGCAAGAGGTGACGATGCCGAACTGCCCGGGCCGGATCTCCATCTCGGTCAGGCACATCCGGCAGTTGCCGTCCGGCGCCAGGCCGGGGTGATAGCAGAAATGGGGGATGTCGATGCCCAGGTCCGCCGCCGCGTCGATCAGGTTGCGGCCTTCTTCCACGGTGTATTGCTTTTCGTCTATGGTAATGGTTGCCATGATTCGCTCATCCGGCGGCATCGGCTTCGTCGGTCTTCAGCCGAAAATTGCCGGGCACGGGGGGAATGTGTTCATACTGGTCGGGCCGCAGGTAGGATTCCTCCAGGGGCAGGACGACCAGTTCCTTCCGTTCGATGCAGGCCCTGAATTCGGGCCAGTACTTGACGAGAATGGTGCGCACGGGCCAGACGCCCGGTGCCTGGCCGAAGACGCAGACGGTGTGGCCGTGGATCTGCTTGCAGATGTCGAGCAGCAGGTCCAGGTCCTCGTCCCTGCCCTGGCCGTTGCGGATACGCCGCAGGATGTCGTTCATCCAGGGCACCCCTTCGCGGCAGGGCGTGCACTGGCCGCAGGACTCGTGGGCGGCGAAGGAGGACGCGTTCAGCAGGGCGTCCAACATGCTGGTCGTCTCGTCCATCACGATGATCCCGCCGGTACCGCCCATGGACCCCAGCTTGCCCAGGGCGCCGAAGCCCATGGGCGTGTCGATCTCTTCCGGCGTCAGGATCGGCGCCGAGATGCCGCCCGGAATGACGCCTTTCAGCCGGTTGCCGTCCCGGATGCCGCCGGCCGCGTCGTAGATCAGCTCCCGCAGCGTGATATCGGAATCGTACTCGTAGATGCCGGGTTTCTTCACGTGGCCGCAAAGGCCGAACAACCGCGGACCGGTCGTATCCTCCTCCGAGCCGATGGTCTTGTAGGCTTCCGCGCCCATGTCTACGATGGTCGTGATCTGGGCCATGGTCTCCACGTTGTTGACGATCGTGGGCTGGCCCCAGAGCCCGATGGCAGCGGGGAAATAGGGCGGCTTCAGCCGGGGGTAGGGCCGGTTGCCCTCGAGGGATTCGATCAGGCCCGTCTCTTCTCCGCAGATGTAGGCCCCCGCGCCCGGATGGACGTACAACTCGAGGTCGTAGCCCGTGCCCAGGATATCGGCACCGAGGTAGCCGTGTTTCCGGGCGTCCTCGAGGGCGGCTTCCATCTGGTCGATGATCTGGAAGAACTCGCCCCGGATATAGATGTAGCCCAGGTTGATCCCCAGGGCGTAGCTGGTGATGATCATGCCTTCGATGATCTGGTGGGGCTTCGACTCCAGCAGGAGCCGGTCCTTGAAGCTGCCCGGTTCGCTTTCGTCGGCGTTGGCGCACAGGTACCGGGGAAACCGGTCGGCGCAGAGGTTCCACTTCATGCCCGTCGAGAACCCGGCCCCGCCGCGGCCCTTTATCCCCGAGGCGTTGATCTCCTCGATCAGCTCGGCCTGGCTCATGGACTTCAGCGCCTTCCGTACTGCGCCGTAACCGCCGCCGGCCAGGTAGGCGCCGATGTCGCCGGGATCGGTTTCCGCAGGGAGGGGTGCCGTCAGGATTTCGATCGGTACGGCCATTACCTTAACCTTTATCGAGTTCCTTTATCGAGTTCCGCGAGGATTTCGTCGACCTTCTCGGTAGAAACGTGGGTGTGCAATCGCCGGTTGACCAGGAGCACGGGGCCCCGGTCGCAGGCCGCGAGGCATTCCGATTTCCTCAGCGTGAACCGGCCGTCCTCCGTGGTCTCACCCAGCCCGATGCCGAGTTTTTTCGAGAGGTGATCGAAAACGCTCCCGCAGCCGGTCAGCGCACAGGGCAGTGTATGGCATACCGCCAGCACGTGCTCGCCCACGGGTTCCTTGTTGAACATGGGATAGAACGTTGCGATCTCCGCGACCTTGACGGGCGAACAGCCGATCAGACCGGCCACGCAGGCCATGGCCTCGGGCGAGACGTACCCCCATTCTTCCTGCGCGAGGTGAAGGAGCGGCACGACGGCCGACTTCCTGTATTCCGCAGGATAGCGGTCAAGGATCTTTGCCGCGCGCTCCCGCGCCGCGTCCGTGAATTCGAGCGGTGTCGCCATTCTAGCGGTCCAGTTCTCCGGCGATGACGTTCAGGCTGCCCAGTATCGCCACCACGTCCGATAGCATATGCCCCCTGATCAACATGGGGAACATGGAAAAGTTTACGAACGACGGCGGACGTACGCGGATCCGGTATGGTTCCCGGCTGCCGTCGCTGACGATGAAGAACCCGAGTTCTCCGTTCGGCGCTTCGGTGGCGGCGTACACCTCGCCTACCGGCGGCGTCGGCCCGTGTCCTTCCATGGTCATCTTGAAATGATAGATCAGCGACTCCATGGATTCGTACACTTCCGATTTCTCGGGCAGCACCGCGTGCTCCTCGTCGGCGTTCACGGGTCCGGAAGGCAGGTCCTCCACGGACTGTCGAACGATCTTCGCGCTCTGCCTGATCTCCTCCATCCGCACGAGATAGCGGTCGTACACGTCCCCGTTGCGGCCGATGGGGATGTCGAAATCGTAGGCTTCGTACCCGAGGTACGGCTCGTTCTTCCGAATGTCCCAGTCTACGCCGGAAGCCCTGAGCACCGGCCCCGTGGCGCCCCAGGCCACGGCGTCTTCCGCCGAGAGGACGCCCACGCCTTCAGTCCGGTCGCGCCATATACGATTGTGGGTCAGAAGCCGGTCGATTTCAGAGGTGGCCCGCAGGGTCTCTTCCACGGACTCCCGGGCCATTTCCGCGAAGTTCTCCGGCACGTCGCGCAGGAGCCCGCCCACGCGCGTGTAGCTGGTGGTCAGTCGTGTGCCGCAAACTGCCTCGAACAGATCGTACAGCACCTCCCTGGCCCGGAACCCGTACAGGAAGGCGGTGAAGGCCCCGATATCGAGGGCGGCCGTGCCTACGCAAAGCAGGTGGTCGGCAAGACGGGAGAGTTCGGCCAGGGCGACCCGGATCTCACGGCACCGCGGCGTGATTTCGATGTCCATCAGCTTCTCGACCGCGTGGGTGTAGCCGATGTTGTTGCACAGGGGCGACAGGTAGTTCATCCGGTCGGTCAGCGTGACGAACTGGTTGTAGCTCCGGTACTCGCCCAGTTTTTCGAATCCGGTGTGCAGGTAGCCGAGATGGGGTGTGGCGCCCGCGACCATTTCTCCGTCCAGTTCCAGTACCATGTGCAGCGTCCCGTGGGTCGCCGGGTGCTGGGGACCGAAATTGAGTATCATGTGCTCGGACGGCATGTCGGGCGTACGCTCGAAAGACACCCGTTCGTTGCGGATTTCCTCGAGGTCCGTCTCTGCGAGCTTGTCGATCGGTGTGGTATTCACTGTGCGTGATTCCGGTGAACTGGTTGGTTCGGTAGCCCGGTCCGTCCGGCCAATCCGTCCGGTAAGGGAGGGATGGGCGGTCCAGGCGGTCCAGGCGGTCCAGGCGGTCCAGGCGGTCCGGCAATGCCGGTGTTCACAATAGTTGCTAGAAAACGAAGTTGTCCCGTTCCCCCTTGCCGTGCAGGGGATAGTCCTTTCTCAAGGGATAGGAACCGAAATCATCGGGCATCAGGATCCGGCGCAGGTCGGGATGGCCTTCGAAGACGATCCCGTACATGTCGTACACTTCCCGTTCCAGCCAGTTGGCGCCCGGCCAGACGGACACCACCGAACCGATCCGGGGGTCCGCTTCCGGAACGGGTACACTGACGCTGAAACGGCGGTTGTGTTTGTAGGAATACAGCTGGTACACCACGGCGAACCGGATTTCCTCGTCCAGCCGCAGGCGGTCCACGGCGGTCACATCGACGAGATAGCCGAAGGACAGTTTCGGATCGTCTCTAAGGAAGGTCATGAACGGGAGGAGCGCATCCCGCTCCGCGATGACGCTTTCGCAACCCACCGCGTTGCCGGTGCTGACCGACGCGTCGCCGAAACGGGCCCGGATGCGCGTCGTGACGGGGCCCGGTTCAGATTCAGGCCCGCCAACGTCTTCGGTCTCGCGATCCTCCTGGTTTTCCATTGCTGACCCCATTTACTCGAACCCCATCTTGCCGCCCCAGCCGCGCGGATCCGACTGCCAGTCCAGGGCGATCTCCCGGTCGTCGTCCGAAAGCTCGCCCCGCTCGCTCATGACGTCCAGCACGGTCACGAAGTCCGCCATGCTCCATTTCGGCAGGTCGGCTTTTCCGAATCCCTCGGTGGCGGCGGGCAGGCCGTATTCGAATATGGTGACCACGCCGATCACGTCCACGTCGAACTTGATGACGTCTTCGACGGCCTTCAGGACGCCTCCCCCCGTGGTGACCAGATCCTCGGTAAACAGCACCTTCTGGCCGGCGGTCAGGGTGCCCTCGACCCGGTGTTCCTTGCCGTATCCCTTCTGGCCCGACCGCGCATAGACCATCGGCAGGTCCAGCCGGTTGGAAACCCATGCGGCGAAGGGAATGGCGGCCGTCGCCGTGCCCGCGATGACGTCCGGGGCAGCGTCCAGGGTGTCGATGATCTCGAGAAACGTATCGATGATCACCTTGCGCTCTTCCAGGCAGGATATGATCAGCCTGTTGTCGCAATATATCGGGGAGATGATACCGGAACTGTAATGGTAGGGTGCTTCAACGTTGATGGTGACGGCTTTGATGTCGAGCAGAAGCTCTGCGATGGTTTTTCTGTTCATCAGTTCGCTTTAGCCTGGGCTACTTTCTCCTGGATCTTCATCAACGCCTGGATCACGTTTTCGGGCCTGGGCGGACAGCCGGGGATATACACGTCCACCGGGATGTACTGGTCCACGCCCTGCACCAGGGTGTAGGTATTGAATACGCCGCCGGAGGAGGCACAGGCCCCCATGGAGATAACCCATTTGGGCTCCGGCATCTGGTCGTAGATTTTCTTCAGCACGGGCATCATCTTGATGGACACCCGCCCCGAAACGATCAGCAGGTCGGACTGCCGCGGTGAAAACCGGATGGCTTCGGCCCCGAATCGGGCCAGGTCGAAGCGGGACGCCAGGGTCGCCATGAGCTCGATGGCACAGCACGCGGTGCCGAAGGGCATCGGCCAGAGCGAGTTCTTCCGGGCCCAGCCCACCATCTCGTCGACCTTGGTGGTCATGACGTTTTCCTGCAGCTGGTCTTCTAATCCCATTCCAGGGCACCCCGTTTCCATTCGTACAGGAATCCGATGACGAGCAGGAGGAAGAACACCCCCATGGCTGCGGCGCCGTATAACTGAAGATCGCCATAAACGACGGCCCATGGGTAGAGGTAAATGATCTCCACGTCGAAAAGGATGAAAAGAATGGCGATCAGGTAGAACTTGATGGAAAAGTTCTTCCGCGCGGAATCTTTCAGCGGAACGCCGCATTCGTAAGAGGCGAGCTTGGAGGCGCTGGTCTTTTTTCTGCCGATGAAAGAGGAAAGGGTAACGATTACGGCCGCGACGATCAGTACGAGGATTACGAGCAGGATCAGGGGAAGGTATGACATTTAACCGAATAACAGGATGTACAGACAGATCGGTCGACGAAACGCGGCTTCCTGGCACATCTATCCTTGAACTCGCCGATCAAGATAAACCGCCGGGGGGCGTTGTCAAGGACTAATCGTTTTTATTTATTGATATAAAAAGGCGGGCTCGTTATATGTCTATTCCGGTACGATTTCATGCGCATTCCAAGGACTAAAATCGACTTCTCAAACCAGCGGGAGCGTTGCAGTATGCCGGAAGCACAGATCGCGGTCATCGGCGGTACGGGGTTCTACGGGATGGAGGGGCTTACGGATCTCGAGGAGGTCCGGCCCGACACCCCTTTCGGCGAGCCCAGCGACGCCATCGTGACCGGCACCCTCGAGGGCCGGCGCGTAGCGTTCCTGGCGCGCCATGGCCGGGGCCATCGCCTGAGTCCGTCCGAGATCAACGTGCGGGCGAACATCTTCGCGCTGAAGACACTGGGGGTCCGGTGGATTCTCTCGGTAAGCGCCGTGGGCAGCCTCCAGGAGGACATCCGGCCGCGGGACTTCGTCATACCGGACCAGTTATACGACCATACCCGGCACCGCGCGACGAGCTTCTTCGGCGGCGGGCTCGTGGTGCACGTGGGCCTCGGCGAACCGTTCTGCGGACCGCTGCGACGGTTGCTTGTCGACGGCGCCGAATCGACCGGCCTGACCGTGCACGACGGCGGCACCTATCTCTGCATGGAAGGGCCGCAGTTCTCGACCAAAGCGGAGTCGAACGTCTACCGGGGCTGGGGATTTTCGGTCATCGGGATGACGGCGGCCCCGGAGGCCAAGCTCGCCCGGGAGGCAGAGATCTGCTACGCCGCCATCGCGTGCTCGACCGACTACGACTGCTGGCACGAGGAACACGATTCCGTCACCGTCGACATGATTATCGAGAACCTGCACGCGAACGTGGAACAGGCGCGCCAGGTCATCCGCCACGTCGTGCCGGCCATTCCGCTGGACAGCACGTGCCGCTGTCACAACGCGCTGGCCAACGCCATCGTGTCCGACCGCGACGCGGTGCCCGCCGGCACGCTGGAGAAGCTGAGGCCGATCGTGGGCCGTTATTTCGAGTAGAGGATCAGGAGAGGTGTAACGCACGGACGCCGGGCCAGTCCACCCACATGTCATGGTGTTAAAACGGCACGGACGCCGGGCCA